>NZ_AP022571.1 GCF_010728325.1 Mycolicibacterium poriferae | reverse complement strand
GAAGATCGCGGCGGGGCCCGCCTCAAGAAGCTGCTCGCCGACCCCGACCGCGCCGAGCGCGTCGACCACATCCGCCAGCAGATGCGCGAGGACGACCGCGCCTACGCCATGAACCTGGCGCTGATCCGCCGCGCCGCCGACCTCACCCAAGTCGAACTCGCTCGACGCCTGGGAGTAGACAAGCCGCGGTGTCCAAAGTCGAACGCCAACACGACCTGCTGCTGTCCACCCTGTCCAGCTACGTCGCGCCGCCGGCGCCAACGCGCGCATCGTCGTCACCGTCGGAGACCGCGACCTGGAATTCGACTCGCCACCCTGGCCGACGCAGCGCCACCGGAACAGTAACCAGTCGCACCCGAGGGCACGCCAGCGAGCGACGCTGGCGTGGTGCCCTCGTTCATCGTCGAGCCTCGGCGCTGCGGTCTCGAGGCGCCGGCGCACTAGGTGCGACTGCCGGATGCGCCTGCGGCGGGCGGGTTGGGGCTACTCACCTTTAATGTCTCATCGGCCGGGGCCCGACCGGTCAACCCACACCGACGCCGAACTACGCAGGCCGAGTGACCTTTTCGGCTCTATCGCTGCCGCTCGCGGGCCGAAAACCCTGCTCCGTGCGCCGTCGGCTCTTCGGGGTTGACCGCCCACTCACCCGATTGACCGCTCCCCAGCGCTGACCGGCAGCGCACCGAAAGGGGAAACGTCATGTCCATCACCACCGCCATCATCACCACCGACTGCATCGCCACCATCGACCAGCCCGTCGATTGCCTCCTCGACGCCATGATCGAAGCCCAGAACCGCGTCGGACAGATCACCTGGGACGACATGCCGAGCGGGCCCACGGCACCTACCGCACCCCGCAGGAGCCACGGCCCCATCACCGTCGTCGACACCAGCACCACCACCGACCTGCTCGACACCATCCGAACCTGGATGCAGCACGCCAGCCGCAGCGCCGGCCCGGCCCCGCCTCGCGCGGGGACCGGGCTACCGGCGTCTTCCGGGATCACACTCACCAGTGGCGGGCTGGGTAGCTACTCACCTTTAACCGTCAGCAGGTCGCAGCTAATCGGCCGGGGCCCGACCGGTCAACCCACACCGACGCCGAACTACGCAGGCCGAGTGACCTTTTCGGCCTATCGCTCGCTGCCGCTCGCGGGCCGAAAACCCTGCTCCGTCCAACGTCGGCTCTTCGGGTTGACCGCCCACCTCACCCGATTGACCGCTCCCCAGCGCTGACCGGCGCACCACTCACCACGAGAAACGGGAGAACACCATGACCACCACCACCGCCACATCCACCGTGCCCACCACCGTGTACCTCAACGAGGCCCCTGCCAGCCTCGGCTTCAACCGCGTTGCACCGCGATGGCTGCGCGCCGCCGCAACTTTCAACCTGCCCATCCCCACCGACACCCGACCCCAGCAGACCGCCATCAGCGCCGCACTCGAGCACATCTTCGACGAGCTCAACTGCGAACCCACCACCACCTGGGCCACCGGATGGCGCCACGCCGGACACCGCAGCCTGTCCGTCGGCGACGTCGTAGTCATCGGCGAAACCGCCTGGGCCGTCGCCTCGGTGGGCTGGAACCCCGTGTCCACCGACGAACTCACCGCAGCCATCGACCGGTCCTCCACCCGATCGGGCCCCGCCGGCGGGGCCCGATCACCACCCCAGCTCATCCAGCACCCATCCTTGAAAGGACACCACCATGGGCCACCGTCGACCCCACGGGCCGACCCCTGGCCGCCCTCAACCCCGCCACCTACGGCGCCGGACACAAACTGTCCACCCACACCCGCGCCGACTGCCCCCTCATGACCGCCGTGGAAATACTGCTCACCCTCGACGGCGGTGCCCGCCTGGTCTGGGCCGGCGACTACGAGGACCCCGACGACGACCAGGCTGCGCTGTATTGGCTCGTCGAACCCCAGCATTTCGTGCGGTTCGCCGGCCTCATCGACCCCGACGAGCCGGTCCCCCAACGCTGAAGCGCCCGCAGCACTGCCGGCCCACCGGTACATCTGCAACGCCGACAAGCGCCAGTACCTCGACAAAGACCACTTCGGAGTCGACGACTACGGATTCCGGCGCTCCCCCCTGCCCTGGCTCACCGCCGAAGGCGGCCTCGCCACACAGAGACGCCACACCACCTGGGCCCGCGACCGCATCTACCTCGCAGCCCAGCACCCAGGCCCCGGATGGACCGAAGTGCCCGCCCTGCTCTGGTCTGACCAACCACCAGCCCGCCCGGGTCCGCGCAGCCGCGCGGGACCGGCGGGCCTGTGGTGTCTTCCGGTCCGCCGCCCCTCTGTCCCGGCGCACTAGGTGCGACCGGCGGAGGCTGCCTGCGGGCGTGGTCCGTAGCCCTCACCTTTAACCGTTCAGCTGGGTCGCCCAGTGTGACCGACGAGGCCCCGTCACGCGCAACCCACACCCGCGCCGAACTCCGCAGGCCGAGTGACCTTTTCGGCCTATGCGAGCTCGCCGCCGGCGCTGCGCGCCGGCTCGCGCGGGCCGAAAACCCTGCTCCGCTCGGCCTCTTCGAGGTTGCGCGCGCCACCCGCCGGTCCCCGCAACCCCAGCGCTAACCGGCGCACCCA
Source organism: Mycolicibacterium poriferae (assembly GCF_010728325.1). The sequence goes on along the minus strand of NZ_AP022571.1, from coordinate 213,737 downwards.
ACCCGTACACGAACGGAGAACAACCATGACCTACCCTCGACGACTTCTGGGCCAACGCCGCCCTGACCCGCTGCGCAGAGGCCACCACCGTCGAAGACGTCATCACCATCCTCAACGAACACTTCAACCCTCCAGCGGCGCCGCTTCTTCGGCGGCTCCGGGGCGACACCCAGCTCCTCGACAAGCTCTACTGGGACCGAGCCGACAGCACCTGGCGGGTCGTCCGCCACGACGCCCTACTACTGGTGCCTGGCCGACACCAACGGCGACCTGCTCACCTACATCGAAGGCGACGTCTACCGAGGCAACACCATGACCGACTAACCCACCGCCCCCGGCCGGTGTCCGCGCAGGGTGCGGGCATCGGCTGGTGTGGTGTCTTCCGGTGCGCGGGCGCCGGCGCACTAGGTGCGACCGGCGGATGCTGCTGCGGCGGGCGTGGTCCGTAGCCCCTCACCTTTAACCGTTCAGCTGGGTCGCCCAGTGTGACCGACGAGGCCCCGTCACGCGCAACCCACACCCGCGCCGAACTCCGCAGGCCGAGGACCTTTTCGGCCTATCAAGCTGCCGCTCGCGGGCCGAAAACCCTGCTCCGCTCGTCGCGGCCTCTTCGAGGTTGCGCGCGCCACCCGCCGGTCCCCGCAACCCCAGCGCTAACCGGCGCACCCAACCCGTACACGAACGGAGAACAACCATGGAGATCGACTACGGCCTGGCCTGGGACTTCCTCGACGACCACGACAGCCGGCCCTACCAACTGCGCTTCCGCCGCAACGGGTGGTTCGACGACACCGGCCAACTCATCGCCGTCGTCGCCAAGTTCGACCACCCCGACACGGACACACACCCTGCCCATCAGCCGAGCCGACGTCGACTTCAACGACGTCGAGCAGGCCATCGACGGCTGGCAGAACTGGGCCCGAATTACCGACTCCACCGTCAGTCTCGCCGCTATCCGCCGCCGCCTCACCGCCGCCGGGCTCGTCTAACCCCACCCCCAGAAAGGAACCCACCATGAGCGCATTCATCGTCGACCCCGAACACATCCACGTCCTGCTCTGGGCCGCCAGCCGGCCCACCAGCCCCTACGGACCCCTGGTCTGGTACTACGACAACCCCAGCCGAGAAGGCCGGCTCACCGACGACGCAATCGACACCGTCGGACAGATGCTTGTCGACGAGAACGCCGCCTCCGTCAACTACCGCTACGACGAAGACGACGCCTATATCTACGCCTACCAGCGGCCCCGCTACACCACCTGGAGTGGTGTCGAGATCAAAGCTCTGCACTGCTACGAATACCAGTCCTGCGAGCACCCGGCTGGCGCACCAGCCAAGCCCACTCTTCTGCCGCGCCTCGAACGCCGCCTCATCGGCGAACTGCCCGGCTACGACGACGCACCCTGGGCCATCAGCAGCCTCGACACCCCGCCGCCGAACGACGGGCCGACACCCACCCGGCACGTAACCCACCGCCCCAGCCGGTGTCCGCGCAGGTGCGGGCATCGGCTGTGTGGTGTCTTCCGGTGCGCGGTCGCCGGCGCACTAGGTGCGACCGGCGGATGCCCGCCTGCGGCGGGCATGGTCCGTAGCCCTCACCTTTAACCGTTCAGCTGGGTCGCCCAGTGTGACCGACGAGGCCCCGTCACGCGCAACCCACACCCGCGCCGAACTCCGCAGGCCGAGTGACCTTTTCGGCCCAACGCCAGCTCGCCAGCGCTGCGCGGCTCGCGCGGGCCGAAAACCCTGCTCCGCTCGTCACGGCCTCTTCGAGGTTGCGCGCGCCACCCGCCGGTCCCCGCAACCCCAGCGCTAACCGGCGCACCCAACCCGTACACGAACGGAGAACAACCATGACCATCAAACTCGGAGCCCCGCCGACGTCATCGCCGCTGCCCCCGCCCTGCTGGGCTTCACCCCCACCAACAGCGTCGTGGTCTACCTGCTGGGCACCGAGCCCGACGGCACCCCATCATCAAAGTCACCATCCGCTGCGACATCACCATCAGCGCCAGCAGCTGCCAGCTTCGCCCGCACCTGCCACCTCAACGCCGCCAAATACGACGGCGCCCTGCTCCTGGCCGTCTGCAGCGCCGAGCTCGACGACCACGCCGCAGTGGTCCTCGACGGCATCCGCGACTCCCTCACCGAGGCCGGCATCACCGTCCGCCGCCGCCTCACCACCCGCGACGTCACCGCCGCCGGTACCTGGATCGACCCCGACACCGGAGCCACCGGAACCACCTACCCCTACACCGACTCGCTGCTGACCGCGCAGCGCATCCACGACGGCGCGATCCTCACCGCCCGCCGCGAGGACCTCGTGCGCGAGTTCGACCCCATCACCCCCGCCCCCGCCGTCGCCGTCGGAGACCACGCCGTCCTGGTCTCCACCACCATGGAGGACATCACCGACGCTCTCACCGGAGCCAGCCGCTACATCAGCGCCACCCTGTCCACCCGCGCCGGCATCCTCATCACCAGCCACCCCGCCCTCCGCGACGCAATGCTGCACCTCGCCTCGACCACGAGCGTGCCGCCACCAACGTGTGGACCCACATCGCCCGCCAACTGCGCGGGCGGCCCCGCACCGAAGCGCTCACCATCGCCGCAGTCTGCTACTGCCTAATCAACGACACCGTCCGCGCCGGAATCGCCGCCGACATCGCCATCACCGAGGCCACCGACGCCGGCGACGAACCGCCCACCCTGGCCGCCATGCCTGGCCGCCCTCGAATCGGGCATCGAGCCCGCCCTGATCCGCCGCGTCCTCACCGACACCCACCCCGGCACCTAACCGGCACCCACCCGGCCGGTGTCCGCGCAGGGTGCGGGCATCGGCTGGTGTGGTGTCTTCCGGTCCGTGGTCGCCGGCGCACTAGGTGCGACGGCGGATGCCGCCTGCGGCGGGCGTAGTCCGTAGCCCTCACCTTTAACCGTTCAGCTGGGTCGCCCAGTGTGACCGACGAGGCCCCGTCACGCGCAACCCACACCCGCGCCGAACTCCGCAGGCCGAGTGACCTTTTCGGCCCTATCAAGCTCGCTGCCGCTCGCGGGCCGAAAACCCTGCTCCGCTCGTCGCGGCCTCTTCGAGGTTGCGCGCGCCACCCCGCCGGTCCCCTGCACCCCAGCGCTAACCGGCGCAGCAAACACCGCAGACGAACGGAGAACAACCATGACCCTCGCCGCCAACCCCTGGGCCGTCACCGACCACGACCCCACCAGCAACCTCAACGCCGGTCCCAGCACCACGGCGGTGCTGGCCTACGCCCGCGCCGACATCCACTCCGCCGTGGCCGCCGCCGACGACCCGCACCGCCGCCGCCAATACGCCCTGTCGGCCCGCGACAACGCCGTCACCGTCCTGCTCGCCGGCGACGCCAGCCCCGACGAGCTCCGCCACGCCGAGTACTACCTGGCCGACGCCGAAGCCTTCATCGCCGCCACCGCCCCGACCCACTAGGGCGCCACCGACCGCACCCCGGGACCCGCACTGCGCGGGCCCGGGGTGCACCGCACACCCAGCACCGCACATCACCGACCGCACATCACCGACCGCACATCACCCTCAGCGCACACCGCGCCCCGTGAAAGGACTGCCATGACGCACACCGACACCCTCAACACCAGAGCGCACTGCGCACCGCGCTCATCGAGCGCACCGAACCAACCGCCGACCTCGCCGAGCGCACCGCCGTCGTGCTCACCGGCGCGCACGCGCCACCTCGCCGGCGTCGCCGACCGCCACGAAGCCGTGCCGCGGCGCTCTACGAGCGCATCGCCACGCACCTGGGGCCGCGGCCGATCGCCGCAGCGGCCTACGTGCTCGCCGCCCATGCGCCTTCCTGGCCGCCGCCCTCACCGCGGCCCTGCTCGCCGCCGCCGAAACTCATGCCGCCCGCCACGGCGGCGACGTGCCGCCACTGGCCCGACTGCTCAAACTCGACCACCGCGTCAGCGCCCACACCACACCCTGACCCCAGACACCAAAAGAGCCGGCACGCCCTGTCCTCGTGACAGACAGCGTGCCGGCTCTCTTTTTCCTCCGGTCCAGCGCCGGCCTCAATAGCTGATGCCGGCGCTGAGCCCCGCGCTCATCCAATCCCACAGCTGGCCGCCCACCAGCCACGCCAACACCGCGCCTTCTGCAGCCACCGCCGCCAGCGCCGCCCAAATCTTGCCCATCCTCACCCCCTTTGCTCCGTAGCTGCTGACCGCTCACACAGCTGCGCCAGCCACGCCCTGCGGTCCGCCCCGACCCGCTGCCACGCCCGCATCGACCGCCAGGTCGCCGCGATCGGCGCCCACGCCGCTCGCGCGGCGCCGCCGGCCTGCCCTTCACCCCTCACAAGCCCACTCACCTCCACTTCGTCCCCCACACCCCAACTCTTTCCATCCCCCTCACCCTAAGCCCGCCCCTCACCACACACTGGCACCAATTCCTCACCACCTCCCCCTTGCAGCACACCCACTCCGCCTCCGCTCCGCTCCTACCCAACAGACTTCCGGCACATTGGCACAAGTTGTGCAATACTCGGCTTCGGGCGCTGGCGCGCCCGAACCCCGGCCGCCTGGCGGCGGCCTGTCCGGCTTGGTGAGGTGGTCTGGTGGCGGTGCGACCGTGCTGACGATCTCGCGGCTGAGTCGCTGGAGCATCGGCTACTACAACGACACCGCCAATCAGGCCCGGCAAGCCTCGATGGACCGTCAGCCGCCGGCGGCGGCCTGGGCGAGTACTACCCGAAGGCGACACCCGGGTCCCGACCTGGGTCGTGGTCGGCGACAAAGCCACCGTCGGTGAGGCCACCGGACTCGACGGCGCCGCGCTCGACGGCGGCTTTGCTGACACCGAGGTAGCGGCACGGTGGCTCGACGACGGCGTGACGCCCAACGGGGAGGCCGGACGGGCGTTCGGAACCAACGGAGTGCACGGGTTTGACCTGATGTTCGCCGCGCCCAAGAGTGTGTCGCTGCTGCGGTCGCTGACCGACGACGTGGCCGAAAAGGTCATGCAGAACGCCCACGTCAAAGCAGTCGAAGCCGCGATGACCTACCTGCACGAACATGCCGGGTACACGCGGGTGCACAACCCGCTGACCAGCAACAAAGACCTCCAGCGGCTGCCCGGGCTGGTCGCGATCGCCTACCAGCACGAGACGAGCCGCTGCGGGGACCCGCACCTGCACACCCACGTCATCGTCCCGAATCACCAGGTCAGAGCTGATGGGCGGCTGGTGTCGATCGACTCCAAGTCGCTTTATCACGAAGCCAAAGCCGCCGGGATCATCTACAAGCCACGCTGCGCCACGAGTTGCACGCCGAGCGGGCTTCGAATGGCAGCCCGTCGACGAGCATTCCGGCATGGCCGAGATCGCCGGCGTCACCGCGGCGAGCATCAAGGCGTGGTCGCAGCGGTCGACGCGGCTGCGGGAATGGGCCAAAGACAACCTGGTCGTCGTCGACGGTGAGCCGACCGCCGCGCAGTTGGCGACCGCGCAGAAAGCCACCCGGCCCACCAAACCCGAGCAGCTCGCCTGGGACGAACTCAAAGCAATGTGGCGCGCCGACGCGCGCGGTCTGGATCTGGACCGCGACGCGCATTTCGCCGCGCGCGAGGCGCGGCGCGCACAGGCGCGCACTCCCCTGGACCGAGCGCGCATCGCGCACATGGCAGCGCGCATCGACAAGGCCGCGTTCACGCGCGCCGACATGGTGGAGATCGTCGGCGCGCAGCTGCCCGTCGGCGCGGTCGGGGAACCGCGCGCGCTCATCGAAGCGTTCGTCGACGACGTCGGTGTGCGCATCAGCGCGCCGCGCGAAGCGCACCACCGCGAGGGGCACGAGAAGTACACCGTCGACGCCATCATGCTCGAGGAGTCCCGAATCCTCGACATGGTTGATACCTCCGACAACCGCAGTCGACTCGATGTGCGCGCTGCCGATCTCGGGGACCTCTCCGCCGACCAAGAGCGCGCCATCCGCAACATCGCCGTCTCCCCGTTTCTGGTGCAGCCATTGCAGGCCCCGGCCGGTGCTGGCAAAACTCACTCACTGAAAGCGTTGCGCGCCGCCGCGCACCGGGCGAACAAAGAAGTGCTCGTGCTCGCGCCCACCGGCAAAGCCGTCGACGAAGCGATGCAGGAGGAAGCCGGCGACCGCGGCCTGACCGTGGCCAAGGCGCTCAAACTCATCGAGGACAACAATCTGGCCATCGACCGGCGCACCGTGGTCGTCGTCGACGAAGCCTCCATGGTCGGCACCCCCGAGCTGAAGAAACTGCTGTCGGCCGCGGTGGCCGGGCGCGCGAAGATGGTGCTCGTCGGGGACCCCTACCAGCTGGCGCCGGTGAAAGCCCGCGGCGGCATGTTCGAGCATCTCTGCGGGGACCTGCCCTGGTCGCAGCGCCTGGGCGAAGTGTGGCGGATGCGCAGCGCCGAGGAGCGCGACGCCTCCCTGGCGTTGCGGTCCGGGCACGGCAATCGCCTGCGCAAGGCGGTCGGCTGGTATCGCAGTCACGGCCGCCTGCACACCGGCGACCCGATCGCGATGGCCAAAGACGCCGGCGATGCCTACCTGGCTGACCGGGCCGCCGGGAAAGACTCACTGATGGTCTGTGATTCCTGGGAGATGGCCGACGCGCTCAACCAGCGCGTTCACAACGCCCTCGTCGGCGACGGGCCGTCCGTGCGGGCCGCCCGCGACCAGCGCATCGCCGTCGGCGACATCATCATCAGCCGCGAAAACGACATCAGCATCCCCGTGCACCCCGGGGCCGAGCACCCCGTCGGCCAGGCCGTCGACCAAGTACGTAACGGCAACCGGTGGCGCGTGGCCGGCATCGACGAAAAGACCAATCGGGTGGCCGCCGAACGGCTCACCGACAAAGCGCGCGTCGTCTTCGACGGCGACTACCTGCGCCAGAACGTCACCCTCGGCTACGCGGTGACCGTGCACTCCGCCCAGGGAGTCACCGTGGGCAACAAAACCACTCCCGGTGTGTGCCACTCCATCCTGGCCGACACCTCCAGCCGAGCCATGGCCTATGTCGGCATGACCCGCGCCAAAGACGAAAACCATGCCTACGTCTACCAACGGATCAGCGGCGAAGCCGACCACGAACACTCACGCCTGGTCGCCGGGGCTGACATTCACGTCCTGCGGCGCGGCAACAAATGGGCTGCCGCCCACCACTTCCGCACCATCCTGGCCAACGACGACCGGCCCCGCACCATGCACGCCGAAGCTGAACGCACCGAACGTGACCTACTCCCCCAACCCGTCAGCGACCTGCTGATCGCCCAAGAGCAGCGCCGCAGCGCCCGCAGCGCGGTATGGCGCGAACACAGCGCCGCCGGCCGGGCCGCGGCCGCGGCCTACCAGCGGATGGCCACCGTCGCCGAGACCGTCGCCGAACGCGACCGTGACCGGGGGCGCGACATCGACGGCCTCGAACTCTGATCTGCTGACGCACAGTGCCACCCACGCGCGATAGCGTCAGAACCTGACCGGTTGCTGCGGGGAGCCAGCGGCCAACGACGCAAGGAGTGCACCAGGTGAAGATCACGACCGTGTTGGCGACAACCGCAGCGGCCGCCGGGATCGGTGTCTTGAGCGCACCAATCGCGCTGGCCGACAACCCCACTCCGAACCTGGTGACGTTGGGCCAGCCAGCCGAACTGATCAACGGGTCGGTGGTGCAGGCCTGGACGATCAGCGGGCTCAAGCCCAGCAGCGACGTCATCCCCTGGCATGTTCGCGGAGCGCTGTGGGAAGCCACCGCCACCAACACGGCGGTCGCGGGCACCGTTCAGCCCATCGTGTCCGACCTCAACGCGCGGGCCCGCAACGGCGACACCTACCGAACGTTGTTCCTGGTCGCCACCCCTCAGGGAGTCAACCCGGCCGCGCTCGCCCAAGGGCAGCAGACCTCAGGGAAAATCTACTTCGACGTGACCGGCGCCCAGCCCGACAGCGTCGTCTACAACGACGGTGGCCGCGACCTCGCGGTCTGGCTGACCCCGCCGCCCGCACCGCCAGCCCCCGCGGCCGGCGGCTCGGCCCCCTACCGGGGAACCCCCAGTGTCAGCTCGCCAGCGCAAGATACCGAAGCCGCCCCGGCGGCGGTCCCGCCGGCAGCCGAAACGCCCATGACGCCCGCACCCGCCAGCGTGGGCACACCACTGACCCCCGGCAGTGTCGGTACACCCCTGCCCACCGGCAGCGCGGGAACTCCCCTGCCGACCGGCGACGCCGTAGCCCCCGGCGGCACCCCAGCCCCAGCGGGTAGCCCATCGGTCACGACAACCCCCGACATCAGCACAGGAACCCCGCTGCCGGCCGAGACCCCCGCACCCGCCACCGCCGCCGCTCCCGCGCCGACCGCGCCGACCGCGACGCCCGCGGGTAGCGCCGGCACCCCCCTGCCCGCGCCCGAGGTAGCTCCGGCCGCCGGTGCGGGAACGCCGGCGGCGCCGGTCACCACCACGCCGGTACCGATGCCCTGATCGGTCAGAAGACGCGGTGGCGCATCTGTTTGGTGTAGTCGGTGACGCGCTGCAGCGCGGCCGACAGGCGGTGTATTGACCCGCCGAACAAGCCCGCCTGCAGCGGCGGCCAGTCGTCACCGGCGGCGTTCACCTCAGCCAGCACCGCGCCGTAGCGGCTGTCCTCCAGGCGGACGGTGTGGCTGGCGTCGGTGACGAACAAACCCAGCCACGGCTCGGTGAATACGCGGTCCTGCGCCATCTGGTCGGCCACGACGAGGGAGAACATGATCTCGGTCTCGTCGAACAGCTCGCCGTAGCGCGTCAGACCGTAGAGGCCGGCGAAGTGCGGTTGCAGCGCGTCGAACAGGTACGACGAGGCGACAAACGGCGGCTTACGCCGTCGATGCTGGGCGATGTCGCCCAGCAGGTGCTCCAATTCCGCGTCGTCGCTGGCGACTTGGGCCGCCCGCAGCGTCAACGCCAAGCTGTCGTCGCGCGACAGCGCCTCCCACGGGCCCACCCTCTCGATCACCGTCACCCGCAAATTGGGGTGCGTGAGAGACCACGGCACGGTGGCGTCGGTGGTCAGCGCCCGCAGGGCACCGAAGTTTCGTCCCTGGACCGCAGAGATCGAGCCCGCGTAGAGCGCCAGCGTGGCCGGTAGCAACGCCAACGCCTGAAGACGGTCGTCACGGCCTTCCACGATCAACGCTTGGGTGGCGCCGACCCGCATCTGTCCGGTCACCGTGTCGCTCAACGGTGCCGGTTGGGCCAGCGCAGCCATCGTGTCCGCCCAGATGCGCTCGTGATCGGCGTTGGGCCATGCGCATGCGGTGATGAGCTGATCCAGCAGCGGGGCGGTCAGCTCCTGGTAGCTCTGCGCCATCGCCAGATACTGGCGCAACTGCTCCACCGGTTGGCGGCTGGCGAACGTGTTCGGGAACACCTGCGGGTCAGCACGGGCCGCCTGCAGCTGCTGGACCGTGGCGCGCATCAGCCGGGCAACCACCAGCGGGTTGCCCTGCTCCACCGCGTCGCGGAACTGCTCGCCCAGCGGGCGGGGCGGATCCTGGAGCAGCCGGTCCTGCAGCATGATCAGCTCACGGTGCGTGGCCGGGGGTGAGCTGGCCACGCCGCGGTGAAACACCGTGCCCGACCGGTTGTTCTCATAGGTGGTGACCAGCGAGTGGATTCGGTCGCCGGGGCGCGGCGCGGCGACGGTGAACACCGCGACGTCATGGCCGTCGACCTTGAAATAGTCCACCGACCACTGCGGACCATCCACGTAGGGCCGCAGCTTGTCGTGCAGCGCGGCAGCATCAAGGACCTCGGTGACGCCGACGAGTTGCCCCGGCGCGACGCCGACCACAAGATAGGCTTCCCCACCGCAGTCACGGCCCGCGCTGACCGGATCGCGGTTGGCGAACGCGATGATGGCGCGCGCCGCGGCGAACCGATCAGCCTTGGACCCGAAATCCAGTGTGCTCTTGCACTCCAGCCAATGGGTTTCCTGGCTTCCCGGGTCGGCGCGATGAATCGCCTCCACCAAAGCGGTCACGCTCTGCGGTGACCGCAGCGGAGCCGACGTATCGAAGTCCAGAGCCATAGTTGCCAGCCTATGGGCGCGCCGCGACAGCCCCCGGACACAACAGGCCCTTCGCGGGGCAACAGCGGCGCGCTGGCGGCAAGCGCCACAGAGTCCCCCACGGTGGCGCGCCAGTATGGACCCATGATCACCGAGCCGATCGACCTCAGTGGCTTCACGGGCTGGGTGCCGTTCGCAGAGCTGCCCAACACCGACGTGCCGACCTCCCCCGGCGTGTATGTGGTCGTACGACCCGCCGACGACCCGCCCACGTTCCTGGACACCTCCCCGGCCGGCCACTTCAAAGGCAAAGACCCCACCGTGCCGGTCGACGAGCTCCACGCGCTCTGGGTGCCGGGAACACGCATCGTCTACATCGGGAAAGCCAACGCCGGGCGCACCGGTCGCCGTGGTCTCCGCAAACGGCTCGATGAGTTCCGCCGCTCGGGCGCCGGCCAACCCGTGGGCCACAGCGGCGGGCGGCGGATCTGGCAACTCAGCGACCACGCCCAACTGCGCGTCGGCTGGCAGGTAACCGACGACACCGCCGCGGCCGCAACCGAAACAGCGTTGATCGCCCAGTTTCACGCCCACCACGGACGGCGCCCCTTCGCCAACATGCGGAACTAACGCGTCCTTTTACCCGCCCCGGCCCGACTTCCCTGCGATATTGCGTTCCGCGTTTAGGGTGACTTCGAGCTTCAGCGAAAGGAGTTAGACGGGTGGCGACGTCGGTGCATGAGGTGTTCGAGGCTTTTCGGCGTGCCCCTAGCAATTACGAACGTGGCTTGAAATTCGAGCAGCTCATGGCGCAGTACCTGCCGCTGGATTCTGTCTACGGCCGACTCTTTAAGCAGGTCTGGTTATGGAAGGACTGGCCTGGGCGGGGCGGCAAGATCGACACCGGAATTGACCTCGTTGCTGAGGAGATCGACACCGGTGACCTATGGGCCATCCAATGCAAGTTCTACGAACCCGATCACGTGCTGGGAAAACCGGACGTCGACTCGTTCCTGTCCGCGTCAGGAAAGCATCCCTTCGCCCACCGGCTAATCATCTCCACAACGGATAAGTGGGGGAAAAATGCTGAAGACGCGGTCGACAACCAGCAGATTCCCGTTCAGCGCATTGGACTGGCTGACATCGCCGAGGCCCCGATCGACTGGGCCTTCGCCGGCCCCGCCGACGGACTGAACCTTGAGCTGGCCCCCGCCCCCAAACGGGACCCCTGGCCTCATCAGCGTGAAGCCATCGACAAAGTGATCGTCGGCTTCACCGAAAACGACCGCGGCAAGCTCATCATGGCGTGTGGCACGGGAAAGACCTTCACCGCGCTCAAGATCTGCGAGCAGATCGCCGACGACCTCGGCGGAACAGCCAAGATCCTGTTCCTGGTGCCCTCAATCTCCCTGCTGTCCCAAACGCTGCGCGAATGGACCGCTCAGTGCCAGGTGGACCTGCGGTCCTTTGCCGTGTGCTCGGACACCAAGGTCTCCCGCGCGGTGGAAGACATTAACCCCTACGACGTGCCACTTCCTGCCACCACCGATCCGGCCACGCTGGTCGCACAAATGGCGCACCGCAAACGCGCTAAAGGACTGACCGTGGTGTTCAGCACCTACCAGTCCATCAACGTAATCGCTGAAGCACAGGCGGTCGGGCTCGACGACTTCGACCTCATTGTGTGTGATGAAGCGCACCGAACCACCGGCGTCACACTCGTCGACGGAGACGAATCCAACTTCGTCAAGGTGCACGACGCAGCCTTCCTCGCCGGAACAAAGCGGCTCTACATGACAGCAACGCCAAGGCTTTTCGCGGAGGAAACCAAGACCAAGGCCGCCGAACACTCCGCGGTCCTCGCGTCGATGGACGACGAAGCCCTCTACGGCCCCACTTTTCACCGACTCGGATTCGGCGAAGCCGTGGAGCGCGGACTGCTCACTGACTACAAGGTGCTCGTGCTCACCGTCGACGAGAAGTACATCGCCGGCCCACTGCAGCAGCAGCTTGCCGACGTCAACAGCGAACTCAACCTCGACGACGCGACCAAAATCGTCGGTTGTTGGAACGGCCTCGCCAAACGAACTGGCAAAGCCGCCGGCGGTGCTGACTTCGGCGGTGACACCCGCCCCATGCAACGCGCCGTGGCCTTCCTTCGAGACATCAAGTCCTCTAAGAAGCTCGCAGGGAAGTTCGCCACCGTCATCGACGCCTATGACCAGGCCGACGACCACCTACTGCGCTGCGACGTCGAACACGTCGACGGAACCTACAACGCCCTAGAACGCAACCACCGCCTGCAATGGCTCAAGGCGCCACTACCCGACAATCAATGCCGCATTCTGGCCAACGCCCGCTGCCTTTCCGAAGGGGTGGACGTTCCCAGCCTCGACGCGGTCCTCTTCCTCAACCCCCGCAGCTCCGTGGTTGACGTCGTGCAATCTGTCGGCCGGGTCATGCGCCGAGCCGAAGGCAAGCAATACGGGTACATCATCCTGCCCGTCGGGGTACCGGCGGGCGTAGCACCTAGCCAAGCACTCGCCGACAACCGCCGCTTCAAGGTGGTGTGGCAAGTGCTACAGGCGCTGAGGGCTCACGACGACCGCTTCAACGCCACAGTCAACAAACTCGAACTCAACAAGAACGCCACGGACTCAATCCTCGTCGGCCACGTACCGAACGCCGCCGAGAATCTCACCGACTCAACATCTTCCGGCGACGGTACAACAGCCTCTGCCGATACCGCGGCTGCCGAGTCGGCGCAGGTCGCCCAACAGCTGTCGATGTTCACCCCCGACCAGTGGCGGGACGCTGTGTACGCCAAGATTGTCGATAAGGTCGGCACGCGCACCTACTGGGAGGACTGGGCCAAGGACGTCGCCGTAATCGCCACGGCCCAGCAGACACGCATCAAGGCGCTGCTTAACGAGAGCGCTCCCGACATCGCAGCAGCATTCGATAAGTTCGTCGGAGCGCTGCGCGCCCATCTCAACGATTCGATCAACCGGGATCAAGCCGTGGAGATGCTTTCCCAGCACCTAATCACCAAGCCCGTGTTCGACGCCCTCTTCGAAGACTACGATTTTGCGGACCACAACCCGGTTTCACAGGTCATGCAGGCGATGGTCGCTACCCTGCATGACCAAGCGCTCGACACAGAAACCCAACGCCTAGAGGGCTTTTACGAATCAGTGCGTATGCGCGCGGCCGGGGTTGACAATGCCGAGGGCAAGCAGCGCATCGTCGTCGAACTCTACGAGAAGTTCTTTCGGATCGGTTTCCCGCGAACCGCTAAAGCTCTAGGGATCGTCTATACGCCAACACAAGTCGTTGACTTCATCCTGCGCTCGGCCAATGACACACTGCGCGCCGAATTTGGAACGACATTGACTGAGTCCGGCGTGCACATCCTCGATCCATTCACCGGGACTGGCACCTTCATCGTGCGCCTGATCCAGACCGGACTCATCAGGACCGAAGACCTCGCCCGCAAGTATGCCAACGAATTGCATGCCAACGAGATCGTATTGCTGGCTTACTACATCGCCGCCATCAACATAGAGGCCGCCTACCACGGTGCCGTTGGTGGTGAGTACCAGCCATTCAACGGCATTGTCCTTACTGACACCTTTCAAATCGCCGAGGTCGGCGACACCATGGATGCCGAACTATTCCCTCAGAACAACGATCGGATCATCGCCCAGCAGAGCCAACCCATCCGTGTGATCGTCGGGAATCCGCCGTTCCGTAGAATGTCGGTGTGTTGTGGCAGGTTCTGTTGCTGTGGAACAACACGACGACAGCTCCCGGTGGAGGCTGTGTTGGGCGCGGCAGCCTAGCTGGCCGTGCACCGCGAAGTCGGAGGTCCTCGCAGACTTCCCGGACATAGCAGCGCGTGAGGCTGCGCTCGGAATTCGTCCCGGCCAACCGTTTCTCTTGGCGCCCGATGGGCGGCCCGATGTGGAGGTTCTGGAGTTCTTCCGGTCGGCTGCGTTCCAATCGTTGGCCGCTGGCTCCCAGGAGTCCTATGCCCCGGACATCCAGTTGTTTCTCTCCTTCCTGTCCGTTCAAGGTATCGACTGGAGAGCCGCCACATTCGAGCATCTGGCCGACTATGAGTTCTGGCGGCGACGCGACCAGCAGAACCCGGATCGTGTTGGTGCCGGCACATTTTCACGGGATCTGGCAGCAATCAAGAAGTTCTACGATTGGCAGCAGTGGCGCGGAAACGTGGCAGCTTCTCCTATCGGCCCGCGCACACCGAGTTCGACTGGGGACTCTTCTTCGCGTTTGCAGCCGAGCGCCGTCCGCTCGGTCCAATTGAAGTGGCTGACGCCGCGGGCCTACAGGCGGTGGCGCGACGTCGGTATCGGCGGCTATCGCGGTGATGGGCGCCGGGATGCGACCTGGCGAGGACGCAACGACGGCCGGAACCTGGCATTCGCCGAAGCATTGTGGTCGAGCGGGCTGCGGTTGCGCGAAGCTGGAACGCTGGTCTTGAGCGAGATTCCCAGCGCGGACGGGCAGGTCCGTTACGCCAAGGCTCGAGTGGGACAGGCGGTCGCGAAGGGTCGCGGCCGAGATTTCTGGATCAGTACCGGCGCATTGAAACACATTGACAACTACGTTGTTTCAACCCGAGCGGCGGCGATTCATCGGGCCCGTTCCGAAGGGCGCTATGACGCGCTGCCCGATATGAAGATCATCGATACGGTGGACCATCACCGCCGCGTTCACTTCACCAGCCGGGATGGCAGCAAGGGAACGGTGCCGCTGGACAGTCTTGACTCCAACGATCGACTCAACTTCTACACCATCACCGATCATGGGCTTGAGCCCTGGATGGTGTGGCTGTCCGAGGCCGGCCTGCCGTTGCCGTACCGCACATGGGAGGCGATCTTCTCCGCGGGGAACAAGCGGTGTCAGACCCTTGGGGTAGACATCCATTGTCACCCGCATATGCTGCGCCACTCGTTTGCCTTGAGGATGTTGGTCACGTTGATCTACGCACACGAACGCAAGATGGGCATCACCCCTGCCGAACGACGCGAATATCGCCATATTTTCGGCGACCCTTGGGTTTTGGTTCAGACATTGCTAGGACACGCGAACCTGGAAACAACGCGCGAATGCTATCTCGAACCCGTATCAGGATTGCAAGTGGACCTGTTCCTCAACGACGACAGTACCGACGACACCTCGATCACCGACTTCATCACGCACATCGCAGCGACGGCCCCTGGCATCGTCGATGTCGTCTGCCATGAGGATGGGACCAGTGTGACCTGATTTTTGCCAGGGTGATGGGACCACCTGGATTGCCAGTTATGGGACCACCGGCGCGTCGCGTCGGTGGTCTTTTCATTTGTTCGTTCGATCGCCGTGACAGCTCAAGTCACGGAGGTCGGCGGGCATGGCTTTTCGGGAGGTCAGTGTGAATGAGATCAGGGAAGTGCTGCGGGTGTGGCTGGGGGTGGTGGGACTGCCGGCGCCGGGGTACCGCAGCATTGCCGCGCATTGCGGCCTGGACCGCAAGACGGTGCGCCGCTACGTCGAGGCCGCCCAGGCGGCGGGTCTGCGTCGCGACGACGACGTCAGCGCGGTCGATGATGCGTTGATCGGGATGGTTGCCGAGGCGGTGCGCCCGGTTCGCCCCGATGGCCACGGGGCGGCGTGGGAGCAGCTGGTGGGCTTCGAAGATCAGATCACCGCCTGGGTGGCCGGCACCGGTGAGCATCGGCCGTTGACGGTCACGAAGATCCACACCCTGTTGGCCCGGCAGGGGTGTGTGGTGCCGTATCGGACGTTGCACCGATTCGCCAGCCAGCGTTGCGGTTTCGGCCGCAAAGACCTCACGGTGCGTGTCGCTGATGGCGATCCCGGAGTGGAGTGCCAGGTCGACTTCGGCTACCTGGGGATGCTCACCGACGCTGCTGACGGGCGCCGCCGCAAGGTGCACGCGCTGATCTTCACCGCGGTGTACTCCCGGCACATGTTCGTGTGGCTGTCCTACTCGCAGACTCTGGCCGCGGTGATCGCCGGCTGCGAGGCGGCCTGGGAGTTCTTCGGCGGCGTGTTCGCCGTGCTGATCCCCGACAACCTCAAACCGGTGATCGCCGCCGCCGATGCGGTCAACCCGCAGTTCAGCCAGGGCTGGCTGGACTACGCCGGGCATGTCGGGTTCCTGACCGACCCGGCGCGGGTGGCCTCGCCGAAGGACAAGCCGCGAGTGGAACGCGCCGTGCAGTACGTGCGCCGAAACTTCTGGGACGGTGAAACATTCACCAGCCTGGCCCATGCGCAGCAGGCGGCGACGGTGTGGTGTCGTGACACCGCGGGCACCCGCACACACGGCACCATCTGCGCTCGTCCGCTGAAGGTGTTCACCGCCGCCGAACAGTCCCGGCTGTTGCCGGTGCCAGGGGTTTATGACGTGCCGGTGTTCAAGACGGTCAAGGTGCACCGCGACTTCCACGCCGAGGTCGCCAAGGCCCTGTATTCGCTGCCCGAATGCTGGATCGGTCAGTACCTGGACGTGCGCGCCGACACCGAGCTGGTGAAGTTCTATCGCCGCGGCGTGCTGGTCAAGGTCCATCCCCGCCAACCGGCCGGTGGGCGCAGCACCGACCCCGCTGATCTGCCCGAACACAAGACCGGCTACGCGCTGCGTGATGTGGCGGCGTTGATCGCCACCTGCGCCTCCCACGGCCCCAACGTCGGGATCTACGCCGAACGCATCCTCGATGACCGGCTGCCCTGGACGAAGATGCGTACCGTCTACCGGCTGCTGGGTCTGGTGCGCCGCTACGGCGCCGACCGGGTCGAACAGGCCTGTTCATTGTCGCTGGATCTCGATGTCGTCTCGGTGAACAAGATCGCCTCCATGCTGGAGCGCGCCACCGAGACCAGCTCCCCGGCCCTGCCGAAAGCGGTCGGTCACACCGCGACCCGCTTCGCCCGTGATCCTTCCGAATTCAACTCCACCCCAACACCATTGACCATCATCACGACCACCGTTGCCGAGGAGAACCGCTGACATGACTACCACCGCCCGTGGAGCCACCGACCCGATCGGCGCTGATCTGCTCCGACTGCTCAAAGCCCTCAAGCTCGGTGCACTGGCTGACACCCTGCCCGAACGCGCCGCCTTGGCCCGACAACACAAACTCAGCCACATCGGCTTCCTGGAAACGCTGCTGGCTGACGAGGTCTCCCGACGCGAATCCCGCTCCGCGGCACTACGAGCGGCCAAAGCCGGACTCGATCCGAGCATGCGGTTTGACACCTGGACCGCCCACGACGACCTGCGCTATGACCGCACCCTGCTCGGTGATCTCACCTCGCTACGGTTCCTCGATGCCGGCCAGTCCGCGATCGTCCTCGGGCCCGTTGGTGTTGGCAAGACGCATCTGGCAACAGCATTGGGCCACATGGCTATTCGACGCAGACACACCGTCGTTTTCGGCCGCGCCGACAAACTGTTCACCCGGCTACGCGCCGCCCGCCTCGACCACACCGTCGACGCAGAGATCCGCCGACTGGCCGCCGTCGACGTTCTGATCATCGACGACTTCGCGCTACGCCCCCTCGACGCCACCGAAACCAGCGACTTCTACGAAATCGTCGTCGAGCGCCACCGCGCCAAGACCACCATCATGACGTCGAACCGCGAGCCCGCCGAATGGCTGACCATGACCGCCGACACCCTGCTGGCCCAATCAGCCATCGACCGACTGACCTCCGCCGCGCACACCCTGGTCATCGAAGGACCGTCCTACCGCCAACGAACCCGCCCTCAGCTTGACCCAGACCCCGCCGACAAGCATCCTCAATAACGCGCCACGGTGGTCCCATCCCCCTGGCAATCAGGTGGTCCCATCACCCTGGCAAGCGACAGTCGACACCGAGGAGCAGTGAGCGGTGGCCTCGCGTAGACCAGCCTCACTCCCCACCGGAAAGTACGCCCGACCCGCCCCGGTAGACCCCGAACTTCGGCAGCTCTGCTTCACAGACGAGGCGGGACGCACGCGGACGTTCTCGTTCAATGACGTCCTCGGGCCCGCTGAACTGATCGACGACCTCGTCACCGCCCTGGCCAACGGGTCGCAACCCGGTGGCCGTTGGCGCACGCTGGCGACCGTGGACGCGGCGGTCAGTGCCGCGCGGCAACTTACCGCCTATCTGCGGATGGAGTTTCCCGAGGTCCACTCGATCGCCGAATTCGGTCCCGAGGTGTGGTGGGCGTGGCGCGCGGCCAAAGAGAGCCAGACCCGCTGGCCGGGCCAAGTGAATCTCATGCGGACCATGCTGTCGGAGTCGCCGCGCCTTCCTGAAACCACACGGAAAGCGATGCGCGCGAAGGCCGTGAAGCCCCGGAAGCGGCTGCCAGAGAATGAATCCTACAGTCGCAACGAGTTCGGGCGAATCCGCAGCGCTGCAAAGGGTGAGGTCCGCCAAGCGCTCCGCAGGATCCGGACCAACACCGAGAAACTGCACCAGTACCGCGAGGTTGGCGATGTCGGTGACGGCATCAGTTTCAAGGTGGGTGAGGAGCGGTGGAGCACAGGATCCCTGCTGGAGTATCTCTCGCGAAACGGGATGCCTCCCTCACAGTACCTCGCGCAACGGGTGGTCTTGAAGGGCTGCTTCGATCTGGCCGGAGTGTCGAATCCGGCGCAAGCGTTGTTCCCGTCGATACGGGAAATCTATTGCTTGATGGTGCTTCTCGTGTGTGAGCGAGGGTTCAACCTTTCCGTCATGGACAACCTCACCGTGACCTCGTTTAGGGCATCCGACGGTGCCGGTGAAGACTCCGTATACACCGTCAACACCGACAAGCCGAGAAGAGGGACCAAACGCTACAGCGCCGAAATCCTCGCCGGTGAAGCCGGAATGCTATGGGAAAGCGCCGTCCGCCTCACCGCGCATTGCCGCACGACGCTCGCCGCACTCGGAACCCCGTCCGAGAAACTGCTCATCGCCCACCGGCACAGAAACCTCATCAACAGTGGCCCGTTTCGGCAGGAATGGTTGACCGCGGGCATCGGTGATCACTACATGGCGGACGCTGGCCTTTTGGCAGACGACGGGACACCGTTGCGGGTAAGCCTTCGGCGGCTGCGGTTGTCCGAGCAGGTGTTGAACCAACATGCCCGGCAGAACAGCGAATCCGTCAGCGAGAACATCTACCGCAGTCCGGATCCGACTACCGCTGAAGGGGCTACCCACACCATCATCGACGGGCAGGCCGATGCCGTCGCCCACGCCAAAGCCACTGTCACGATCCGCTCGCTGAGCACCGCCGAAGTGACCGCCGCCCGCAGAGACCCGGAAACCGCCGCGATACAGCTCGGTATCCCGGTGCCGACGCTGAAGCTGCTGCTCGCCGGAAACCTGGACACCGCCACCACCGCATGCACCGACTTCTTGAACAGCCCGTTCACCGTCCATCCAGGCGAGCCTTGCCCAGCCTCATTCTTCGCCTGTTTTACCTGCACGAACGCGATCATCACCCCTGCTCATCTGCCGAGGCTCATCATGCTGCTGGATGCTCTCGACAATGTCGCCACGCTTGTTGCCCCAGCGCGGTGGCAGACGGACTACCGGGACCACTACGCCCGACTGCAGGCAATTCTCGAACAAAACGCCACCAAGACCGAGATCGTCGATGCACGCCGCCACGTCACCGATACCGACCGCGAAGTCGTCACCGCGCTGATCGGAAGGAACCTCGACGCATGAACACCGCAGCAGCCAGCCAGTGGCCACAACAGACTGGACACCTCGAACTCGATGACGCCGAACCGGTCATCGCCGAGATACAACGGGTGCCCGAGGCACGGCGAGAAAACCTCTCCACCGTTGGCGACAATCGCTGGGATCTCACACCGTTGGTGCACAAACAGACCGTGGCAGGCACGCTGAGCATCGTCTTCGACACTTTCCCGCCACGCTATGTCGCCACGGCCAAGCGATTGATCTGGGCGAGCATCAACAAGCCGACGCCGGTCGAGGATCTGCAGCGCTCCTCGGCGGCGCGCAGCCAACTCGCCCCGGCGACCGTACACGCCTTCGCGCGATTCCTACGCCAGTGGATGATCTGGCTGGCCGAGAAGGGTATTCACAAGTTCAGCGCGGTCACCGACGCCACCTACAACGAATATGCCGAGCACATCAAACGGCACCGCGGCTCACGCGAGAACGTGGGCAACACTCTCTTCGCCGTGACCCGCGCCTGGCTCTACGCACCGTATCTTCCCGAAGCCGACCGCCTCGCTCGCCCACCATGGGAAAACAGCCAAATCGGTCGCACCTCGGTACTCGGCCCGGCGAACTGGTCGAGTGAAAACAAGACCGCCCCCATCCATCCGCAAACGATGGCCGGACTATTAGTGTGGGCCCTGCGGTTCGTCACCGACTTCAGCGACGACATCCTTGCCGCGAAAACACTTAAGGCGACACCGCGCGATGTACCGCCGAGCTTCCAAGCCCTGACACCACATCAACGATTCCGCGCATACGTCAAACAGCGACGGCAAGACACCCAGACGGTGCCGGGATGGGTCAGCAGCAATCGGCCGAGCACGCGTTGTCTGGCAAAAGGATTCATCGGCTGGCAGCTCGGCCTATCTCCGGAAGAAACACTGGTGATGAATCCGCACTGGCCGACAGCCGGCCTAACTGCCAGCGACGAAGCTCACCTACCCATGCCGATCACAGGTTCCATCGACGGGAAGGACTGGATTCCGGCGGTCAACTTCTACCAGGTCGAGGAACTCTGCCGTCATCTGGCGACCGCCGCGTTCGTCGTCGTCGCCTATCTGACCGGGATGCGAGGCGAGGAATGCCGCGCATTGGAGCGTGGCTGCTGCCAGACCCGCACTGACCCCACAAGCGGACAGCTCCACTACCGCATCCACGGCAGAACCTTCAAAGGCGCACTTGATCAGTCCGGCAACGCAATCCCTGCCGGCGTCGAGCGCGAACAACCGTGGCTAGCCATCGCACCCGTGGCGAAAGCCGTCGCCGTGATGGAAGCTATGAACCCTGCCTCCCGACTTCTGTTTCCGATCGAGGCGTTCTCCCTATGGCCCTGCAGGGTCAACGACGGCAAGGCTGTGCACGCCCGCATGGTCCGCGACCGGATCCAGGACTTGATTGACTGGAGCAATCGCGCTGCTGTGCGGCTCGAACGCCCTCACGAGGTGATCGCTCCCGATCCCGAGGGCGCAGTGACCGCGAAGCGGCTCAGGCGAACGCTGGCCTGGTTCATCTACCGCAAACCGGGCGGCCGAGTGGCACTCGGCGTGCAGTACGGCCACCTGCGCGGCTACACCACCGACGGCTACGGTTCACGGGTCGCCAGCGGACTCAGAGATGTCTTCCCGATGGAAGAAGCCCTAGCCCGTGCCGACTACCTCGAAGACGCCCTTCAACGCCTCGAAAACGGTGAGCAAGTCAGCGGCCCGGCCGCCGACAGATACACCCAGGCCATCCACCTCTTCGACCAGCAATTCCGCGGCCGCTACATGAGCAACAAGCAGGCCGCAGCCCTACGCGCCAACCCGCAACTACGCATCTATGAAAACCCGCAACAGTTCGTCACCTGCTGCTACGACCAGTCCAAAGCGCTATGCCACCCAGACAGGCAGACCACGGTGAACGAACTGCGATCCCCAGACATCTCGCACTGCCAACCCGGATGCGGCAACATCGCCCGCACCGACCAGAACGTCAACCAGATCCGCCAAGCCATCGCTCAGCACCAAGACGAGATCAACTCTCCCGCAACGCCGATACCACTGCGCAGCCGACTCGAACAACGCATCACCGTCCTCCAACGCATCGTCGACGAGCATCTGAGCGATGGAAAGCAGAGATGACCGGCCAGGATGACGAGCATGTACGCCGAGCGATCCGCGACGCGATGGACCGACTCATCGCTGGCCATCCACTGCACTCCGATGGCAAGCTGACTGTGAAATCACTTGCCGAGGAGGCCCGTGTCAAGCGCTGGCTCCTCACCCACCGGCACACCGACCTCCAGGACGAGTTCCGGGCCCGGATCGCCAGCACCAACGCTGGGCCGCCGATCCTGGTGGCGCTGCGTCAAGAGAAGGTCGACGCGCAGGGTCGCGTGAAAGAGCTCACCGCCGACGTCACCGCCCTCACCGCGACGATCCACCAGCTGGAGCGCATTATCCAAGTCTTGGCACTGGAGAACCAGCAACTCCGGTCAAGCGGTGCAGACCTGCGCAAAGTCGTACCGCTGCGAACCGGCGACGGCTCGTGACGCCATGTCTAGCGGTATGCGGGACGCGCGTGGCCCGACTGGCGCCAGAAACGGTCTGGGTGCTGACAGACTTGTCGGGCCGGGCGGGTACGCATCAGATCCCGAGGGCCGGTCGAGTGGGCAGGTAAAGGAGTACATCAGGTGGCGTTGAAGAAGTCGGACCTCTACTCATCGCTGTGGGCAAGTTGCGATCAGCTTCGCGGCGGCATGGACGCCAGCCAGTACAAGGACTACATCCTGACGCTGCTGTTCGTGAAGTACGTTTCCGACAAAGCGAAGACCGACCCGAACAGCCTCATCGAAGTGCCCAAAGGCGGCTCGTTCGACGCCATGCTCGCCGCCAAAGGCGACAAGGAAATCGGAGACCGCTTCAACAAGATCATCGCCAAACTGGCCGAAGCCAACGACCTACGCAACGTCATCGACCAGGCCGACTTCAACGACGAGGAGAAACTCGGCAAGGGCAAGGAGATGCAGGACCGCCTCTCCAAACTCGTCACCATCTTCAATGACCTAGATTTTCGCGGCTCACGCGCCGAGGGCGACGACCTGCTCGGCGACGCCTACGAATACCTGATGCGCCACTTCGCCACCGAATCCGGCAAGAGCAAGGGCCAGTTCTACACCCCGGCCGAGGTCTCCCGCATCCTCGCCAAAGTCGTCGGCATCGGGCCGAAAACCCGCCAGGACCAGACCGTCTACGACCCCGCGTGTGGTTCCGGTTCGCTGCTGCTCAAGGCGGCCGCCGAGGCCCCGCGCGGTATGACGATCTACGGCCAGGAAAAGGACAACGCCACCTGGGCGCTGTGCAAGATGAACATGATCCTGCACGGCAACGAGATCGCTGACATCGCCAAAGGCGACACCATCACCAGCCCCCACTTCACCAAGGGCGACCACCTCCGGACCTTCGATTACATCGTCATGAACCCGCCGTTTTCGGTGAAGTCCTGGAATAACGGCTTGGAAAACGACTACGGCCGATTCGAATACGGCCGCCCACCGGAGAAGAACGGCGACTACGCCTTCCTGCTGCACGCCCTCACCTCACTCAGAAGCACCGGGAAGGCGGCGATCATTCTGCCGCACGGAGTGCTGTTCCGCGGCCACGCCGAGACCACCATCCGCACCCGCCTGCTCAAACAAGGCTTCATCAAGGGCGTCATCGGTTTGCCGGCCAACCTGTTCTACGGCACCGGCATCCCAGCCTGCGTGGTCATCCTCGACAAGGAAAACGCCCAGGCACGTACCGGCGTGTTCATGATCGACGCTTCCAAAGGCTTCATGAAGGACGGCCCCAAGAACCGGCTGCGAAGCCAGGACATCCACAAAATCGTCGACACCTTCACCAACCAGATCGAGATCGAGCGCTACTCGCGCATGGTGCCGATGAGTGAGATCGCCGACCCCAACAACGACTACAACCTCAACATCCCGCGCTACATCGACGCTAGCGAACCCGAGGACCTGCAAGACCTCTCCGCCCACCTGCACGGTGGCATCCCCGACCGCGACCTCGACGCACTCCAGCCCTACTGGGACGCCTTCCCGCAACTCCGCAGCCAGATCTTCACCGCGAACCGCCCCGGCTACAGCGACCTCGCCATCGACGTTAGCGCCGTACAGCAGGCCATCTTCGATGCCCCCGGCTTCCACAAGCTGCGCGCCGAAGCCACCGGGATCGTCGAGGACTGGTTCGCCGCGCACCGCGACACCCTCGCCGGGGTCACCGCTGACACCATTCCGAACGAGCTCATCGCCACGATCAGCGACGACCTGCTCGCACGCTTCAAACCGGTACCGCTGCTCGACGAGTACAACATCTACGAACAGCTCATGACCTACTGGCACGACACCATGCACGACGACGTCTACCTCATCATGGCCGACGGCTGGCAAGGTGCCGCCAGGCCACGCAAGGCCATCGATGACAAGGAACGCAAGCTCACTGAAACCCCGGACCTCGTGGTCGGTTCCGGACGCGGCGCCTCCAAGTACAAGATGGACCTCATCCCGCCATCGCTGATGGTGTCCACCTACTACTACGACAGGGCCGCGGAGATCGACAACCTGACAGCGGCTGTGGAGGAAGCGACACGCGCGGTAGAGGAATACATCGAGGAGCACGCCGTCGATGACGGCCTCCTCGCCGAAGCGATGGACGACGACAAGATCACCAAAGCCCTCGCCGCGGCCCGCCTGCGAGAAGCAAAGAAGCTTCGAGGTGAACCCGCCGAAATCAAGACGCTGCAGCACCTGATCAAGCTGTACGACGCGGAGGCTGAAGCAAAGAAATCAGTCAAAGAACTCCAGACCGCCCTCGATGAGACAGTGCTCAGCGAATACGGAAACCTCACCGAGGACGACGTCAAGACGCTCGTACTCGACAACAAGTGGCACGCTACCGTCGTGCGACGTGTCGCCAGTGAAGTCGAAGCCCTCACACTCGACCTAGTCGCACGCATCCAGCAGCTCGGTGAACGCTACGCGGCGACGGTCTCCGACCTCGATGCTGAGCTTGACAGCCTCGAAGCGAAGGTTGCGGACCACCTCGCTGCTATGGGGGTCGGCCGATGACGATCTCTGAGGATGCTCTCCATAAAATTGTTGCGTGGGAGGATCGGAAACTTGCAGATGACGTAAGCCTGATCTCGGGGCAACATGTGATGGCGCGGGATGTGAATACCCGTGGCGAAGGCGTGGCGTATCTGACCGGGCCCGCCGACTTTCCACACGGGACCATTAACCAAACCAAATTCACTACCCGACCGACAAAGATGTGCCAAGCAGGTGACATCCTGTTGACAGTCAAAGGTTCGGGTGCTGGATCCTTGGTGCGGGCTGATCAGCAGTACTGCATTAGTCGGCAATTGATGGCAATCCGTCCCCGAAATTGGGATGCACGATTTCTGTACTATTCATTGCAACAGAACTCAGCGAGTATCAAAGAAGCATCAGCGGGTCTAATCCCGGGCCTCTCGCGCTCGGATATTCTTGATCAGTTGTTGCCGATTCCATCTGCATCAGAGGAACAGCGAAGTATCGCTGCTGCGCTGCAGGATTCCGACGATCTCATTGCTACGATCGAACGTCTCATCGCCAAGAAGCAGGCGATCAAACAGGGCATGATGCAGCAGCTCCTGACCGGACGCTCCCGACTGCCCGGGTTCGGGAGTCGTTGGGCTCCGGTGCGACTTGGTGATGCGGGTGGCACCTTCGGTGGTCTGACGGGCAAAAGTAAGGATGATTTTGGAAACGGCTCTGCAGTCTTTGTGACATTCATGGAGGTGATGGCCGGAGCTCGTCTACGTGGAAAGCGGCTTGAGCGCGTGAATGTCGGTCCTGCTGAGCGTCAGAACCGCGTTCTTAAGGGCGACGTCCTCTTTAACGGCTCTTCTGAAACGCCCGAGGAGCTCGCTCTGGCCGCTGTCGTCGATTACAACCCATCGCCAAGGACGTACCTCAATAGCTTCTGTTTCGGGTATCGATTAAAAAGGGACGATCAGATTGACCCGACGTATCTTGCTCATTTCTTCCGTTCGAGCCAAGGCCGTGACTTGGTTTCAGTGCTGGCCCAGGGTGCAACCCGATACAACATCGCGAAGACCAAGCTGCTTCAAGTAGCGCCGATCCTGCCGCCGATCGAGGAGCAGCGCGCGGTCGTCAGTGTTCTCTCTGATGTCGAGGCCGAGATGTCCGTGCTTGATGCTCGCCTTTCGAAGGCCCGCGCCATTAAGACTGGCATGATGCAACAACTCCTGACAGGCCGCACGCGGCTACCCGTAGAGGCCGCGTCATGAGTGATGTCGGTCAGGTCGAGCGCAAAGCCCAGAAACGCGTGGTGGCGCTGTTTCGCGACGAGCTCGGTTATGACTACCTCGGAAACTGGGGTCATCGCGAAGGAAACTCGAACGTCGAGACAGAGCTGCTGGTGCAACACCTGCGTGCTCGTGGTTACGACGACAAACTGATCAACCGCGCGCTCGATCAGGTCGGAAAAGCCGCCTCGGTTGGGGCCGGTCACGACTTGTATGAGGCGAACAAGGATGTTTATGGGCTGCTGCGTTACGGCGTGAAGGTCCGCCCGGGTGTCGGTGAACAAACGGAGACTGTCTGGCTGATCGATTGGAAGAAGCCTGAAGCGAACCACTTCGTCGTTGTCGAGGAGGTCACCGTCGCGGGTCAGCACACCAAGCGGCCCGATGTGGTGCTGTACGTTAACGGCCTCGCGGTAGCTACGCTGGAGCTCAAGCGCTCTAAAGTCGCTGTCTCCGAAGGTATCCGACAAACCATTGGTAACCAGAGATCGGATTTCATCCGGTCATTTTTCTCGACGGTGCAGTACGTGTTCGCCGGCAACGACGTCGAAGGGTTGCGTTACGGCCTCATAGACACTCCGGAGAAGTACTGGCTGGAGTGGAAAGAACCATCCGACGTCGCTGATCCGCTGGACCGGGGCTTGCTGCAGATGTGCAGCAAGCCACGATTGCTGGAGTTGATCCACGACTACATCGTCTTCGACTCCGGTGTGAAGAAGGGGCCGCGGCACAACCAGTACTTCGGTGTGAAGGCAGCCCAGGATCGGATCGCCCGCCGCGAGGGCGGCATCATCTGGCACACCCAAGGCTCAGGCAAGTCGCTGACGATGGTGTGGCTGGCCAAATGGATCCGCGAACACCAGCCCGACGCACGGGTACTGCTCATCACTGACCGCACCGAACTCGATGAACAGATCGAGAAGGTGTTCAACGGTGTCAACGAGCAGATCTACCGCACTACCAGCGGAGCCGACCTGATCAGCACCCTCAACACCAGCACGGAGTGGTTGATCTGTTCACTGGTGCACAAGTTCCGCGCCGCTGATACCGACTCCGAGGACGACGAGGCGACCACCGAGTTCATCGAGGAACTCCACGCGACCATCCCTAAGGACTTCCACGCCAAGGGAAACATCTTCGTCTTCGTCGACGAAGCGCACCGCACGCAGTCCGGCACCATGCACACCGCCATGAAGGAACTGTTGCCCGAGGCGATGTTCATCGGCTTCACCGGCACACCACTGTTGAAGGCGGACAAGGCCACCAGTATCGAGACCTTCGGCTCGTTCATCCACACCTACAAGTTCGATGAGGCCGTTGCCGACGGCGTGGTTGTGGACCTGCAGTACGAGGCCCGCAATATCGACCAGCACCTCGACTCACCCCAAGCGGTGGACGCGTGGTTCGACGCGAACACCCAGAACATGACCGATCTATCGAAGGCGGAACTCAAGAAGCGCTGGGGCACCATGCAGAAGGTGCTGACCAGCAAGTCCCGCGCGGAGAAGATCGTCGCCGACATCCTCAAAGACATGGCCATCAAACCCCGGCTGGCCGACGGCCGCGGCAACGCCATGCTCGTCGGATCGTCGATCTACCAGGCCTGCAAGTTCTACGACCTGTTCGTTGACGCCGGCTTCGGGGGAAAGTGCGCCATCGTCACCAGCTACACCCCCAACGTCAGCGACATCGCCAAAGAGGACGCCGGGGCGGGCAAGACCGAGAAGGTCCGCCAGTACGAGACCTACCGAAGGATGCTCGCCGACTACTTCGATGAACCCGCCGACAAGGCGATCACCCGGGTCGAAGAATTCGAGCGAGACGTCAAACGCCAGTTTGTCGAGAACCCCGGCCAGATGCGGCTGTTGATCGTCGTGGACAAGCTGCTGACCGGCTTCGACGCGCCCAGCGCCACTTACCTGTACATCGATAAGAAGATGCACGACCACGGACTGTTCCAAGCGATCTGCCGGGTCAACCGCCTCGACGGCGACGACAAGGACTACGGCTACATCGTCGACTACCAGGACCTGTTCAACTCACTGGAATCCGCGGTCACCGACTACACCTCCGGGGCGCTCGACGGCTACGACAAGACCGACATCGACGGCCTGCTCACCGACCGCGTGGAGAAGGGACGCGACGACCTCGATGAAGCTCTGGAAACCATCCGCGCCCTCGTCGAACCTGTTGCACCGCCGAAGAACACGCTGCAATACCAGCAGTACTTCTGCGCCGCCGAGCAAGGCAACGCGGTGCAACTCAAAGCCAACGAACCCAAACGCGTCGCCCTGTACAAAGCCATCGCCGCGGTCACCCGTGCCTACGCCAACCTCGCCAACGACATGATCGCGGCCGGCTACACCGATGCCGAGACCGATGCGATCAAGAAAGAGATCGCTCACTACGTCGATGTCCGCGCCGAGGTGAAGCTCGGGGCCGGGGAGAACGTCGACTTCAAGCAGTACGAAGCCGGCATGCGGTTCCTGCTCGACACCTACATCCAGGCCGGCGCCTCCGAAGTCGTTTCCAACTTCGAGGACACGGGCCTGATCGACTTGATCGTCAACCTCGGCGCGGGAGCTATTGACCAGCTGCCGGCCGGGATCAAGAAGGACCCCGAGGCAGTCGCCGAGACGATCACGAACAACATGCGCAAGGTGATCATCGACGAGCACGCGATGAACCCGAAGTATTACGACACGATGAGCGAACTGCTCGACGCCATCATCGAACAACGCCGCCAGCAGGCCATCGATTACCAGGAATACCTGGCGAAGCTGCTCGACGCCGCCAAAAAGCTCGGCGCCAAGGAATCAGACACCGTCTACCCGGCCTGGGCAGACAACGGCGCGCGCCGCGCGTTGATCGACTTCGGCTGGCCCGACCCGGCGATGCCGATCCAGGTCGACACCGCGATCCTGACCAGCAAGCCGCACGACTGGGTCGGCAACACGATGAAGGAGAAGGTCGTCAAACGGGCGATCGGCAAGGTGTTGCCCGACAATTTCGACCGACTCGATGAACTGTTCGATCTGGTGAAGGCACGCGATGAGTACCGCTAACGCCTATCTAAGCGTCCGTGGCATCGACGTTGATGTCGTCTATAAAGACATCAAAAACCTGCACATCGGTGTCTACCCGCCGATGGGCCGGGTGCGTGTGGCGGCGCCGCGGCGACTCGATGACAACCAAGTGCGTCTCGCTGTTATCCAACGGCTCCCGTGGATCAAGCGTCAACGTGCGCAGCTCCGCTCGGCCGACCGGCAGTCGGAGCGCGAGATGGTCACCGGAGAATCCCATTACGTGTGGGGCGTGCGCCGCCGACTCAAAGTCGTTGAACGGCCCGGTCGAGCTCACATAGAGGTAGAAGGGGATCGACTGATCCTGTATGTGCCGTCTAACCGTAGCGTCGAGCAGCGCCGCACCGCGCTCGACACCTGGTACCGGACGCAGTTGCGCGAGGCGATCCCCGGTTTGATTTCGGCCTGGGAGTCAAAGCTCGACACACGGGTGCCGGACTGGACCATCCGTCGCATGCGCACCAAGTGGGGAACCTGCAACCGCGAAACCCGGCGACTGACGTTCAATGTCGAACTCGCCAAGAAGCATCCAGATTGCTTGGAGTACATCGTCGTCCACGAGATGATGCACTACTTCGAACGCAACCACGGCGAACGGTTCACCAAGTTGATGGATGACGCGATGCCCGACTGGCGCACGCGACGGGATCGACTCAACGACGCTCCGCTCGCCGAAGAGCAGTGGGGGTGATGGGCGGATGAGTGACGCGAGTCCGACTAGCGGCAGTCTTCGCACAATCCATCGACCTACAGATGCTGTTGGATGTGTAGAAGCAGCCCGTGCACGTTCCTTCATGCGCTGCGCGGCGGTCGCAATTGCGTCGTTTGCAAGCAGGAGAGAAGTGTTGCCCGAGTTTAGAGAGAAGGGAGCGCCGACATCGAACTGACTGCCGAGATCCGCGATGCGGAGATAGTCAACTGCGCCCAGATCGTTGATTTAGGCGTCGATCATCTGTCGATTGGTGAGGAACTCGGACATCGGGTGGCGTCCACCGGCAAAAATTCCGGTAAGTCATCGCTTTTAGGGGCCCCCCTACATCCGGGAGTCTCAGAGTGAGCGCCATGCCTGGATCGCCCGAGACGGCGGGGCCAGCCCAGGTGGAGACCGAGGAGCACGGGGCGCAGGAGGACCAGGGCAGCGTAGTTGGGTATCTTCGCGGGCTGTTTCTCGTCGGCGGTGTCGTCAAGCAGCTCATTACGACAAGTGATGCGCATGTCGCGCGCGATCATTTGAGCTCGCTCTTACAGGTGAAGAATCTTGTCGTACTCCTGGGGTCGGGGGCATCATTCCACCTTGGATCACCACAGACTCGTAATCTCACCAACCAGGCGGTGCTCGAACTGATCACAACGTCTGGCGGTGAGCCCAGTGATGTCGACTCCGAGCTCCTGAGCGTCATCAACCCCACCGACAATGGTGACCTGGAGCAGCTACTCAATGGGCTCCAATTGGCCGGCTCACTCGCAAAACAAGCCGGACAAGCCTCGGTCTCAATCGGGGCCGGACAGGCCGCCAAGGCTTATCCGAAGGAGCACGTCGAAAGTCTCCGCCGCAGTATCAACCGGGCGCTGGCAGAAGCTTGCCGTCTGCCGTCTGACAAGGCGGTACTTGAGCCGCCGTTCGACGTCGATCCGTTCCGCGCCCACCGAATTTTCCTGTCACGGATGGTGCGCAGTCGCCGGTCAAATCTCCCGCGCCCCAGCATCTTCACGACCAACTACGATCTTGTAATTGAGCGAGCTCTCGATGAACTCGGCTATCCGTACATCGACGGCTTCAGCGGCACGGTGGATCGTCGCTTGAACTTGGCCTATTACGGCTTGGACTTTCACCGAGTGGAAACGACCACGCAAGCGGTCGTCGCGAGGGCAGAGGGAGCCCTATACCTCCACAAAGTGCACGGAAGTCTCAACTGGCGCGCGTCCGTTGAGAGAGACCCACTTACGGGTATTGAATCGTTGGAAGTCAAGCAGAGCGCCGCTGGGAATGCGAGCGACGACCTCGTACTCATTTATCCAACGGCTGCCAAGGAGGCTGATTCCCTGGCCTATCCGTACTCAGATCTGCTGCGCCTACTCGGAGACGCCGTCCAACAGAACGACACTGCAGTCCTCGCAGTCGGATACGGCTTCGCCGACCCTCACATCAATAGACTCTTGTTACGCAGTCTTGCCAGTAATCCCGCGCTTAACGTCTTCGTCGCCGACCCCAAGGCGGTGCTGAGCGATGAGGATCTGGTGGCGGTGACAGACAACTCGGATAACCTCGGCAGGGCATTGACTGAAACCGGTGTGAACCCGAAATCGACGGCGATCGCCGCGCTTGCGACCGCGGCCGACTCGCGTATCGCCGTCCTCACCGGAGACCTCGGAAAGTTCTCCGAACTCGCCGAGTTGATGCCAAACATGAGCACGCACGGAGGTGTGAGTCCACCTGCGGCAATCACGAGCCTCATTGAAGCTCTTGAACGGTCAGCAGACGGCGCCGCTCCACCTCTTCCTGGGGTTGATCCCTTGTGAAGGACGTAGGTGTGATCGGGCGGGTCATCGATGTTCGAAGTACCACGATCCGCGTCGCGTTGGAGGTCGGCGCAAGAGGCTTCACCAAGGTAGGGCCCGACGGTCTCCAGACGGTAGGTGTCGTCAACTCATACATCACCGTGCCAGCGGGAGCTCACCGCGTTGTAGGAATCGTCACCGCGGTGTACATCAGCGGGCGTCAGGAGTCGAAGGACCGCGTCGAACTGCTTAGCCAAGACGACACGGCTGCCTACGAACTGGAAGCCACTGTCGTAGGTCGGTTTGAGGGAGACACATTCAAGTCTGGGCTAACCGGCTACCCACCCCTCCATGCCCCCGTGCAGGCGGCGGCCCCCTTACAAGTCAAGAACATCTTTCATCCCAAAGGAGGACCGACGCTACGGATCGGAACGTCGGCTGTAGCCACTGAGCAGTCGGTCTACCTGGATGCAAACCTGCTACTCGGTCATCATTGTGCGGTCGTCGGTTCCACCGGATCTGGCAAGTCATGCACGGTGACGGCTATCATCGATGGCCTGCTTGATCACGCCATACCTAATGGGCACATCGTCATCTTCGATATCAACGGTGAGTACGCCCAATCGTTTCCCGCGTCGAGGGGCCGAGGTAAGAAGACGCGGCCGCTGATCCTCGGTCCTCGTCCGGGAACGTCGAGCGGCCTGTTTCTTCCGCACTGGTTCATGAACAACGAAGAGCATCTGACGTTGTTCAGGGCAAGCGAAGGTGTTCAAGCACCCGTTCTTCAGCGCTCGATTGCAGACGCACGTGTAGCTGGTGCGTCAACGAATACCGAGCTGCTCCGCCTCCAGAATGTTCTGAGTTCTGTAGCGATCATCGAGGGAGCGTTCTCCAACACCAGAACGGGTTCCGACACTTCGTTCGCGCAACTTGTCGGCCTGCAGACATTAGTTGACGGCCAAGTTAGCCAGACGAGCGCCTGTTCAGCTCAATGGACGCAGATCAAGCGCATCCTCGATGTAGGGATACCCCAAGCCGGAGTACAGAACGTCGAATGGACGCCATTGACGGCACCGCAGCGGGATGTTCTTGCGCGCATGTTCGTTAAAATACGCAGTCACATCCAGGCAGCGCTCGGCATCCTGGGCATGGGAAGCGCCCATGCAGCACCGGATTTCGATGCACCCGTGTATTATTCCCTCCAGGATCTCTGCGACATCTTCCTCCCTAATCGCATCCAGTTGGAACAGTCGGCCGACAACAAGATCGCGGGCTACGTGGCAACGCTTCAGATGCGACTGAGCCGCCTTCTGGCTGACGGGCGCTACGACTTCATCACGCGGGTAGAGAAGCATTCCGACCCGCTCGGTAGCTACCTAAAGGCTCTGATGGGCGTCGATCCGACTGGCGGGAAGTCCGACTCCGAGTGGCCGGCAGCAGATGCCTACCGCGCCCAAGTAGCTACTCATGGCTCGGGACCGTCAGTCACGATCTTCGACCTGAGCCTGGTCGCCAACGATGTGCTCGAAAACGTAACAGCCCTTCTCGGCAGGGTCCTGTTCGATTTCGCGGTGCGGAGTGATCCCCGAGCCGAACATCCATTACTCCTGGTACTTGAGGAGGCCCACCGCTTTATTCCGTCCCAACGAGAACTCAGTGGGTCTGGCAGTCGCTCAGCGGCGGTCTTCGAGCGAATAGCAAAGGAGGGTAGGAAGTTCGGACTGTCATTGCTGTTGGCGAGCCAGCGGCCGAGCGAGCTGAGCGAGACTGTCGTAGCGCAATGTGGAACTGTCATCGCACACAGGCTTACCCATGAAGCGGACCAGAGCTTGTTGCGCCACGCGACGGCCCTGAGTTCCCGCGCGCTTCTTGACCAGTTGCCTAGTCTCGCGCAACAGCATGCCCTTGTCACCGGGGTCAGCACCGGTGTGCCAGTCGCCGTCCGCGTGCGTGATGTTGATGACCCCCCGAAGAGCGACGACCCAGACTTCATGAGTACCTGGGGAGATGCCGAGAAGTTACCGGGGCTTGCGGACCATATCGATCAGGTGGTCAAAGACTGGCAGGGCGACGCGCCGTCGAATTGATATCTGCGGGGAGCGTCGTGAAGATGCGCGCACCGTGTCGCGCCGTACTTGCAACACACTCAAACCATGTACAGAACCGCCTTACAAGTCGGGGCAGGGCAGCGCCAACGACAACAATGCTAATCAGCCGTACCCCACACTTGATGCCGCGATCTCCGCCACCTATGCCGCCAAGTCGACCGCCAAACTGAAAAGCAAGCTCTACGACTCGTATGTTCGCGCCATCCGTTGGGCCACCGACAGGATCGGTGACGCTGGCATCATCGCCTACGTCACCAACTCCGGCTGGATCACCGGCAACACCACCGCTGGTCTTCGGCTTGCTATGCCGGAGGAGTTCTCGGCGCTCTATATCTACGATCTCCGCGGCAACCAACGTCAAAGCGACTGGCGCGCCGAAGGCGGCAAGATCTTCGACGACGGTTCACAAACGGGTGCTGCGATTCTCATCGCTGTCAAGAACCCCGCCGCCACAGGCCCATGCCAGATCCACTATCGCAACATTGGAGACGGGCTATCCCGCGACGACAAGCTTGCAATTATCGCGAAAAGCGAACTACCTACCATGGCGTGGGAGACGATTTCCCCGAACGAAGAAGGCGACTGGGTAGACCCCCGGGACGAAGCCTTCATCTCCTACACACCAATCGCCGTCAAACGCGGATCCGACGACCTGGCCATCTTCACCGACTACTCAGGCGGACTCAAAACCAACCGCGATGCCTGGGTGTACAACTTCTCTGCCGCGCAGTTGGCCGACAGCATGTCCGCCACCATCGACTTCTATAACGAACAGGTCGACGCCTACCAGCGTGCAGTCGCCGCCAACCCCGAACTCGCTGTCGAGGACGCTGTCGCCTACGATGAAGCCAAAATCAGCTGGTCTTCCGGCCTGCTCCCCAAAGTGCAACGCGGACAACGTATCAGCTACCAGCCGACTCATCGGCGCTTGGCGATGTACCGGCCGTTCTGCAAGATGCACGTCTATTTCGACGACGACCTCAACGACCGCCGCGGCCGACTGCACTACCTCTACCCTCGCGAGGACCTGCCGAACTTCGGGTTCTTCGTTCCTAACCCCGGAAACCTGGCGCCACCGTTCCTCAGCCTAATGACCGACGCGCTCCCAGATCTCGGCGCCGCCGGCATTAGCGCCGTCAACTTCTACCCACGCTGGACCTATCAGACCCGCGCCGGTGGCGGCCAACTAACACTTGACGACTCAGCACAGGCTGACACCGAATACCGACGCGTTGACACCATCAGCCCGCAGGTGCTCGCCACCTACCGCGCCGCCCTCGGCGACGACATCAGCACCGACGACATCTTTTACTACACGTACGGGCTGCTGCACTCTCCGCAATACCGACAGAGGTTCGCCGCCGACCTCAAAAAGATGCTTCCTAGAATCCCCCCACCCGCAGCCCGAGAGCACTTCGACGCTTTCACCCACGCTGGTCACACGCTCAGCGACCTTCACCGCGGATACGAAACCGCAGCTCCCTACCCCCTTCTCGAAACAACGACCGGAGCTCTCAACGGCACTCCGCAGGAGACCCTGCGCGTCACAAAGATGCGATTCAAGTCGAAGACTGACCGCAGCGTCCTGATCTACAATTCCCAGCTCACCCTCTCAGGAATTCCCGAGGACGCGCACCGTTACCGACTCGGGTCGCGCTCAGCACTCGAATGGATCATTGAGCGCTACCAGATCAAGACTGACAGCCGCGGCTCGGGGATCGTCAACGATCCCAATACCTGGTGCAGCGAACACGACGACCCCCGATACATCGTCGACTTAATCAAGCGCATTGTCACCGTCAGCGTGAAAACGATGAGCATCGTCGACAGCTTGCCACCAATCTGACTCGCGGCCGGTACGCCGCCACCGCCAGCAGATCCGGCAAAGGACTCGCTTCCCCCGCCCTTGAACCCGCTAACGCCGCCAGGGCTTTAGTTTTTGTCGCAGGTCACCGCAGCCGTCGCCTTCTTTCTGATGCGCGCCGGATACGCTCTGATACGACTGAGCCACTCTCCCGATCCGGCAGGTAGCTGTTGCTGACCCTTCGCGACTATCAGCGCGCCGCCGTCGACGCCGTCACCCCCGACGAGCACCGGGCGCTTCTAGTGTCGGGCTGCGGCACCGGCAAGACGCTCATGGCGGTGCACGCCGTGGCCAAGCTGCTCGCCGGCGCCCCCGGCACGGTCCTGCTGACCTTTCCCACCCTCGGCCTACTGGAGCAGACCTATCAGGTGTGGCGCAGCGAGGCACCAATGCCGTTCTCCGCGCTGGCGGTGTGCTCCCAGCAGATCAGCGACCCCGAAGACATCGCCGACGACGAGCTATCAATACCCAGCACCACCTCCGCTGAGAAACTGGCTCACTGGCTGGCCGACACCGCAGGTGTGCGCGTAGTTTTCGCCACCTACCAATCGGCGGCGGTCCTGGTCGAGGCCCACCGTGCGTTCAGTGCAGCGGCTTGGACAGTCATGGTGTGCGACGAGGCCCACCGCACCGCGGGGCGGCGCGGCAAACCGTTCGCCGTCGTGCTCGACGACCACAAGATCCCGGCCGCGCACCGCCTTTTTTTCACCGCCACCCCCAAAGTGCACGCCCGCGGTTCCTCGCCGAGCCGCGGCAGCGCCAGGCCACGCCGGAGCGCGGTCGCCTCCATGGACAACCCGGACCTCTACGGCCGGCGCGTGTTCTCACTGCCCACCCGCGACGCGATCCAGCGCGGCATCCTCAGCCCGTTCAAAGTGGCTGTCATTGCCGTTACCGACTCGGCAGTGGCCTCCGCCCTCAAAGATGTCCGCCTGATCAGCCTCGCCGCCGGCGAAGACGGCAGCGCCCGCGCTGACCATGTGGCCGCCGCGATCGCCTTGACCCAAGCGGCCGACGACTACCAGCTCTCCAGCGTCCTGGCCTTCCACAACACCATCGCCGCCAGCCGCGACTTTGCCGCCACCTTCGCCCGCACCCACGCGCTGCTGCGTGCGCGCGGCCTCGTCTCTGACGGACGCGACGCCCACATCACCCACATCGACGGAGGCTCCCCCTTGCGGGAGCGCAAGGCCGCGGCCGAAGACACCCTCGGCCAGCACCGGCCCGATCAATGGAACATCGTCACCAACGCGCGCTGCATCACCGAGGGAATCGACATTCCCGCCCTGGACGCGGTGTTCTTCGCCGAGCCGCGGTCCTCCGACATTGACGTCGCCCAAGCCGTCGGACGCGCCATCCGCAAGAACCCCCACCACGACCGTCCCGCGCTGATCGTGCTGGCCCTGACGGTGGACGACAGCCTCGACGCCGAAACCGTCATCGACATCAGCCAATTCAAGAAAGCGCGGCAAGTGCTGCTCGCGCTGCAAAGCCACGATCCCAGCATCGGCGCCGATCTCACCCGGCTCTGGGACACCCTGGGCGAGACCGGGCCCGGTGACAGCGACTCCGTGCACACCGACCTCGTCGACATCCTCATCCCCACCGACCTGCCCTCGGAGCTGGCTGAGCAGTTCCTGCGCGCCTTCAGCGTGCACACCGTCGACACCTTGACCCAGCAGTGGGAAGACAACTTCGCCGCGCTGGCCGCCTATGCCGCCGCGCACGGACACGCCAGCCCGCCGCAGCAGTACACGACTCCTGACGGACGCCCCCTTGGGCAATGGGTATCCGGACAGCGACGCGCCCACAGCCACAGCCGGATGCTCCCGCAGCGCATCGAGCGACTCGAAGGACTGCCCGGCTGGGCGTGGAACGTCGTCGACGCACGCTGGGAGACAAACTTCGCTGCGCTGGCCGCCTATGCCGACACCCACGGGCACTCCTACCCGCCGCGCACCGCGAATCTTCACCTCAACCAATGGGTGATCGGCCTGCGCCGGCCCGGGCAGCGGCAGCGGCTGCGCGAGGACCAACGCAAACGCCTGGAAGATCTACCCGGCTGGAGCTGGGCTCACCGACAAACCCGCCAGTGGGAGAACTACTTCGAGGAGCTCGCCGCGTACGCGGCCGCACACGGCCACGCCAGCCCGCCGAGCGGCTACATGACCGCGGCCGGAGTGGACCTCGGCGAGTGGGTGCGAGCGTTGCGGCGGCCCTCGCGACGGGCCAAACTCGCCCACGCCAGGAAGCGGCGGCTGGAGTCTCTGCCGGGCTGGTCCTGGGAGTACCGAGCCCGACCCACGTGGGAGGCCGCGTTCGACGCGGTGGCCGCCTACGCCGCGGAGCACGGGCATACCAACCCGCCGGGCGGCGAGCAGACCGACGATGGTCGGTCCTTGGCGTCGTGGGTGACCGCGCAGCGTCAGGCCCGTAGCAAGGGCAAGCTCAGCGCGGAGCGCTGCCGGCGTCTGGAGGCGCTGCCGGGCTGGTCGTGGAACCTCGCCGAAGCCCGATGGGAGGAAAACTTCGCCGCGTTGGCGGCCTTTGCCGCCACACACCGCAGCTGCGATCCCCCGCCCGACTACGTGTCATCGACCGGTGCCAGCATTGCCGACTGGCTACGGGGAGTGCGCCGCGCCGCCCGCGCCGACCGTCTGTCGACAGAGCGTCTGAAGCGGTTGCAGTCGTTGCCGGGTTGGTCGCCGGAGACGCGTCGATTCGACGCCGCCTGGGATGAGAATTATCACCAGCTCGTCGCCTACGCCGACGAACACGGCCACGCCGCACCGGGCCAGCACTACCGCACCGCATCCGGATTGGCGTTGGGGCACTGGGTATCTAACCAACGTGCGGCGTACCGGACCGGGAGGATGGCTCGGGACTTCCCCGACCGCATCGGCCGCCTGGAAGCCCTGCCCGGGTGGGCGTGGAACACCTTTGATGCTCAGTGGGACAGGGGTTTTCGCGAACTGCAGGCGTACTGCGCCGAGCACGGAGCGGCCACCCCGGGAAGCAAGTTGGTTACCGAGTCAGGTCACGGGTTGGGGCACTGGGTCAGCGACCAACGCAAAAAGCGCCGCGCCGGTCAGCTCAGCGAGGAGCGGT
Organism: Mycolicibacterium poriferae; assembly: GCF_010728325.1. Next base: position 174,891 of record NZ_AP022571.1, on the reverse strand, counting down.
GCCGCCGACTGGAAACGCTGGCCGGCTGGAGTTGGTGATCGCGGCGCCTCAGTCGGTGGTGTCGGGAAGAAAATAGCGGGGCGAGACACCAAACACCTTTGCCACGCAATACACTTCGTCGACACGCGGTGCCCGCTCGCCGTGGTAGAGGCGGTACCACTGGGTGCGGGAGGTCTTGAATTCCGGGCAGTGATCCCGGATCAGCTTGTGGACCGTGAGCGGTTTCGTCGTGCGGGTGCGGCCGGTATTGAGCATCCGAACCCGGGGGTTGTCCTTGATGAGCGCGGCCAGCTGCTCGGAGAAGTAGGTCGCGGCAAAGTGAGGCTTCGATGCCTGCGCCGGGCCGCTATGGGCAGTCATGTCGCCGGCGCGGCGCTGATATCGCCGCTCTGCGAGGAGGCCAGGGCGCGGGCCATGTCATCGGTGTTGACCACCAGCAGCGACGGATCGGCGGCGGCCAGGGCGGCCAATTCCTCCGGAGTGTTACTGCTGAGTCGCCGGGCGCGCTCCCGTTTGCAGGCAACGACCACCTTGCGGGCGTAGCGGCCGTTGCCGGCGATATCGAGCGCGGTGCCGGCGTCGGTCGGTGTGGCGCGCAAGCGGGTGGCCTCGGCGTGCAGCATGGGCCACGCCTCCTCGGCAATTGCGATCTTCTCCTTGCCCGCGATGTGGCGCCCGATCGCCACGATTTCGTCGGCGGTGTAGCTGGTGAAGGTCAGGGTGAAGTTGAACCGTGACGCCAGGCCTGGGTTGGCGGCCAGGAAGCGGCGCATCTCTTTGGGATAGCCAGCGACGATGACGACCAGCCGGTCGCGGAAGTCCTCCATGTATTTCAGCAGCGTGTTGATGGCGTCCTTGCCGAAGCTGTGCCCCTCGGTCTCCGGCACCAGCCGGTAGGCCTCGTCGATGAACAACACCCCGCCCAACGCCTCTTCGCAGACCTCTTTCATCCGCTGCGCGGTCTGAGAGACGTAGCCGACGACAAGGTCTTCCTCGGTGACTTCCATGACCTCGGGGCGCTGAATCTTGCCCAGGCCGAACAGGATTTCGGCGACAATGCGGGCGAACGTGGTTTTCGCCGTCCCGGGCGGACCTTCCAGGACCATGTGGTTCTCACCGGTCGACGACGTTTCATCGCCCTGAGCGGCCATCAGCTGATCAATCTGAATTTCGGTGCGCCACACCGCGATCTGCTCTTTGGGGCCCTCCAGTCCGATCAGTTCGTCGAGGCGGCGCTTGGCGTTGGCCAGTACTTCTTTCTGCTCTTCGGCCAGTGCGGCCGCGTCGCGCTGGGCGCGGCTGGTTTCGGTGGCCGGGTCCCACTTGTCGGTGCGGGTGGCGATGGTTTCGGGGTCGGTGACCACTAGGCGGTAGCTGGGGTCGTCGATGGCCTGCTGGGCCGCGGGCAGCAACTGCCCCTCCACTGCGGCGGCGCGGAACGCGGCCAGCGCAGCGTCGGGGTCGCCGAGTTCACGCAGGCACCAGCCGCGGGTGAGCGCCACATCGGCGCTGACGTAGGGGTTGTCGGTGTGGATCTTGTCGGCGGTGTCGAGTGCGGTTTGGAACTGTCCCAGGCTGGCGGAGGCCGCCGCGGTCAGCGCCGCGACCGCGGCGCTGACAGGTTCCAGGACATAGGTTGCCTCCGGCGGCGGGGACACCGCCGTGGCGGCGAGCAGATCCGGCCAACGCCGGGTGCGGTAGTGCAGTGTGGCGGTGATGAATTGACGCCATTGGGCGGCTTGGGTGTCCTCGGTGATGGCCGGGTGGTCGAGCAGTGACGCGGCTTGGGCGTACTGTTCGGCGCGGATGAGTGCTGAGGCGTAGGCCAGAGCCAGCGTGGCCCGTGACCACACCGGAAGCGTCAGATATAGCGGTGCCACGATCACGGCGTGCAGCTCGCCGGCCTTGAGACCGATGCGGCGGGTTTCGCGGTAGAGCGCCCGGGAGTTCTCGTGCGCGCCGGCCAGGGTGTCGAGTTCCTGGTCTCCGCACGCCAGGCGACCCAGCCAGGCGTCCGACATGGCGGGGTTGTCGGCGGTGACGCGGGTAAAGATGCCCAGTGCGGTGGCGCGGTCCCCGGAGCGGTAGCTGTCCATCGCGGCGTCGAACGCGCGGCGCTGTTCGGTCGGCGAGGTCATGGGTGGCGCTTCTCCCCTGCTTGGCTACGTGTTGGTGATGGGATTGACGGTAGTCGGTGGCCCGGAGGAAGGTCCTGGCTCGTCGTCGGGTGGTGGAAACTCCTCGTCGTCGTGCGGCGGCTCCGGGGGTGGTGGAACCTCGTCGAGGTACCGCGCCTCGGGGAGGTCGGACATCGCAGGCAGAGATGTCGCTGCCCCGCCGAGCCCTCCCGGGGCCTCGCCGGGCAGCTCAAAGGTCGCTGACGGAGACCCGCTGGGAGCCGGGGCAGAGTGGCGGTTGGCCGGGGCTGCGGCGCGGGCGTTATCGAAGCCGCTGAGCATGCCCTGGATTCCCCCGCCGGCCGCCGGCGGCGCTGACAGTGCCGGCTCCCCACCGCCCACCGGGGCGGGGTGTGCTGCGCCGCCAGGGTCGATACCGCCGGCCGGGGGTTGCTGTGCGCCGGACGCGGAGCCGCCTTCGCCGCCCGAGCTTGCCCCGTTGCCGCCGGTGGGGACCGGTTCAAAACCTGGCTGAGGTCCGCCGTGGACTTGGCGGGCGTCGGCGGCCTGGGCGTCGAGCTGGTCCCACGGGGTGGTATCGCCGCGGCTGCGCAGTCGCGATCCCAGTCCCTTGGCCCCGGCCGCGGCGGCACCGCCGACGCCGCCGATCGCGGCGTGCATCCCCATGCCAAGGGCGACACTGCCGGCCTGCCGGAACAGGCCGGGTCCGGGGCGTTCGGCCGACAGGTCGGCGCGGATGTAGCGCAGCAGCATCATCGCCGCGACCGAGACTGCGCCCATCATCAGCACGTGCGCGAACGGGTTGTTGCCGCCCAGTTGTGCGGGGAGCCGGCCGGCGACGATTGACTCCACCGCCAGGCCCATGACGCTGACGAAGATGATGTAGACCAGGACCTCGATGGCGTGGCGGAAGAACTGCCACACCACAGCGGTAGCGCGACGCTGGGGGGCACCGGGGATGGCTCCCAGCCACAGCGTCGGCAGCAGGATCACCGTTGTGTAGATCGCCTTGACCGACACCTTGAGCACTGCCCAGCCCGAGAGCACCATGAAGGCCCCCAGCAGCAGCGCAACCACAACGAACACCAGGCCGACCCAGATGTTGGTGCCGTCGAGGTGCTGGGCGTAGGACACTGCAGCGGTGTTGCCGCAGGACTGCATGGCACGGATCGGTCCATCGGGTGCACCGCGATTGACGGCTGCCGACCAGGCGGCGCCGCATCCACCCACCCGATCGACCACCTGACCGAAGTTCCACAGCTGCAACGGTTCTCGCACAGTGTGGGTGATCAGGCTGGCGGTCAGCGCGTCGACCTGCCCGCCCGAGCCGACACCGTCGAAGGTGCCGTTATGGCCCGGAGTGGCGGCCTGGGCGACGCTGAACCCGACCCGGCGGGCGAACTCGAGGAGCCCGCCTTCGCCATACATCAGCCCGGCCGGGTTGGCGAAGATCGCGATCGACAGCGCCGGCATGGTCAACGCAATGAGGATCATCGTCCAGCCCCGACCGGCTTCGCCGCGGTGAATGGTGACCACCCCGGCGAACACCCCGATCGGGATCGCGATCGCCAACAGGCCCAGCTGCGTGGTGACGGTGATGACCGCGTTGGTGACTGCGCGGGCGATCTCGCCGATGACGGTGAGCCAGTAGGTGCTCACCGTCATCTTCATCAGCCACAGCGCCAACGCGATGATGCCGATGAACAGCCCCGCCTCGGCGGTGAGGATGCTGGCTGAGGTGACATTGAACGCCATCGTTTCCATGGCGTGCAGCGTCCAGGCCATCCAACTATCGGGTGTCCAGCCGATGTCGGGGCCGGCCTGGGTGATCTGCTCGCGAATGGTGGGCAGGCTCAGGTAGTAGTTGCCCAGCGGCACCCCGTAGGTGTCCTTGAGGCCGGTCCAGTTGAGCACCATCGCGTTGGTCGACGCGCTGGCCGTCGGCGCGGTGACGGTCGCGACCAGTGCCAGCGTGTGCAGGACGCCCAGCACCAGCAGCGGACGGCCCCACCGCGGGTGGGTCAGATACCAGTAGTGCAGGCGTGCGGTCATGATCGCTGCGTGGCCTGGCTGCGCTGCCGAGCTCGGTGGGGGTTGGTGTCGAAGCGGGCGGCCAGTGCCGCGGTCGGGGCTGCGAACAGCGCCACCTTGCCGAAGCCACCGAACTCGTCGAGGAACCACGCTTCGCCCTCGCGGCCGGGGATCACCTTTCCGTAGCGGTCATCAATCGCATCGTCGCCGTGGTCGACCAGCTGCACAGGGCTGGTGTTGTTGACGTAGTTGGCCAGCAGCTCCGGGTGGCGGTCCAGGTCGCGGTCACACCACTGCAAGGTTGCTTTGGCGATGTCAGATCGCTTGAAGCCCAAGCACAGTCGTTGATCGATGAACTCGTCCTCCAGTACGGCGAAGTCCTTGATCGGCTGCTGGCTGATACCGCAGAATCCCGTCCAGGCCTTACGGCCCTGGCGGATGATCGTGTTCGCGCACTTCTGCCCGCCCGGAGAGTTGGTCCACGCTGCGCACTCCTCGACGACCAGCATGTCGGGCTGATCGGGGCGGCCGAAAAAGATGGACTGCGCCACTTCGGCGCCCAGCCCGTAGAGCGCTTGGGCGGCGCGCTGGCCCGGGGTTGTCTGCTGATGAAGGTGGGCCTGGTATTCCTCGGTGACCGTGGGCAGCTTGAGTCCGGCGAAATTCCAGATCACGCATTGGGTGGTGGCGATGTCGGGAACGGGCAGAGACTCATCGAACAGTGGCCGCAGCAGGCGTTGGGCGGCCAGGCCTTCCAACCCGATGAGCAGATCTTCGTCGGCGTCGGTGCGCCGCGCAGTGGGCATCTCGCGGAGATATCTGATCAGCTGCGCGGTGCTGCCGATGCCGTTGGCCTCGCGTGACTCCGGGGCCAGCAGCCCCCACAGCCGCTGAGCGCCCCGGCTCAACGGCGATAATCCCAATTGCGGTAGCAAATGGTCGATGGTGCGTTCTGCTGCTTCTTTATAAGGAAAGACCCGCAATCCATCGAGGCTGAAATTCATGCGACTGACATCGATGACGACTTTATCGTCGAAATCGGCCAACGCTGTTTCGTGTTCACGGGCGTCGGTGGGATCGAATAAATGCAGACCGGCGCCGAGTTTGAGCCACGAGCGGCTCAAATTCTTCGTCGCATGCGATTTGCCGCGGCCCGGGGAGCCGCAGATCACCAGATTCGCCGGGTTCTCGCGGGCCGGCGCGTTGAGGACATCGAGGAGAACGACGTCGCGCAGCCCGGGGCTGGTCAGGTTCATCCCCAACGGGACGCCGGTGTTGTTGCCGAGCTTGCTCGCCAGCAGCGGGACGAACGGCGCGAACCGCTTGGTGGTAGTCGGGTTGCGGAACTCGTCGAGGGCGGCGCGGCGCTCCCCGCCCGGGGCGAACGCCCGCCACAGTGTGGGCTGGCTGCCGCGCCACCGTTTCGAGCCGATGTTCTGGCCGCGGTAGGTGCGGGCGACGTCGGCGACGGCCCGGTTCACCGTATCCGGGTCACCGGCGGCCGCGGCGATGACGATGGCGGCGTTCACACCGCGCTCGGCGCTACCGCGTTTGAGTTCTGAGGCCAGCTCCCGCCCGGAGGCCAGCTTGCGCAGCAGCTCGTCGGAACTCGATGCGTGGCGGCCGCGCTGGCGGTACTGGTCGCGAATGTTGACGATGACGTTCTCTGCGGTCGACACGGCCACATCCGCGCTGGTGAAGGTGATGTTGATCGTCCAGTCCAAGACCGTGGTCGGTGTCGTGAGGTCATCGAGGACCTTGAACAGTGTCGATCGCGGCCAGGCAATTCCGTTGTCGGGGAAGCTATCTAAGGGCAGCAGCGCTTGATAGGAGTCCGCAACACCGTCGGTGCGATCCCGGAAGGTACGTACGAACACGTCGGCGTCGGTGCGGGCCGCCCGCCAGCGGCGGTCGCGCAGCTGAGCCGCACCCGGGTCCAGGTGGACCGGGGTGAACGCCGACCCCGGCAGGGTGGCGTCGGGATTGAACGGTTGTGTCGGCAGCGGCGCATCCCAGGCGCCGCGGCTGGCGATGTAGTTCCAATGCCACCAGATCTGTTCCACTGTCGCCGGTTTGGGGAAGAACACCGCAGGCAGCGCGGCGACCATTTGGGCGGCCAGGTCACGGTAGTAGGCGATGGAGGAGTCGGTGTCCTTGTCACGGCCGAGTGCGGCGTCGACCATGCGCCGCCACGTGCCGCTGGGGGTGCGCCCGGCCAGCCCGTAGTCCAGGGGCAGGCTCAGCCAGTAGATACGGCGGCGAGCGCGGTGCCCGGCGATGGTGGGTTCCCAGCTGCGGCAGTGCTGCACCCAGGGCCGCGCCGCCTCGGACACGCCCTCGGGCACGGTCGCACCGGGGCGCAAATCGGGGCGGCTGTACAGCATTTTGCGGACGGTGGCGCGCGGGGCCACCGGCACCGTCAGGCCACTGATCGACGATCCCGACGGCAGCGCACGCCACAGCTCGGCGTGCTCGGCGGCCACCCGGTCCTGCCACTCTTCGGAGAGGAAGATGAACGGCTGTCCGGAAAGCAGATAGTCGGCGTAGACCCCGTGCGGGGTCAGCCGCAGGTTGCCGATCGCGCGCAGCGGGGCGGGCACAGACATGGCAGGACCCTTCTTAACGGGGAGGGCGGTGCGATGAGATGACCTGCGGGCGCAGGTTTTCCCACCACCAGTGGGCGCGGGTGCGCAGCGACGGGCGGGTCGCGGGCAGCTTGGACAGCAGCCACACCGCAGCCACCGTGATCACCACGCCGAGGATCAGGATGCGGAACGCGCTGGCCCCGTTGGTGATGTTGGCCGTCACCAGCGAACCGGTCACTACGAAGCCCAGCACTGCGGCGATGGCGTCGGGGGCGCGCCATTTCTCCTTGAACGGCAGCGTGAATCCGTCGCCGGAGTCGCCCAGGTGGATGGGCAGCGAGCGTTGATCGGAGTAGATCTTGGCCGAGGTGTCGTTGCTCATACGCTCAGCGATCCCACACGCTGTCCACGCGGACCGGGTTGCGGATGCCGGAGTCCTCGGCTTCCTGGGTGAGCGCGGAGGCGATGCCGACCGAGAGCCCGATGAGGACCGCGAAGACGATGGCGCCGATTTCGGCGGTGATGGCCGCCCCGGAGCCCTCTTTGAGCTTGCGGATGGCCGATCCGGCGCCGATGACCAGTGCGGCGAGTGCCAAGAAGCCCAGCACCGCCAGGCCGAGCTTGTTGCCGGCCTCAAAAAGGCCCGACGCCGCGAGTAATTCGGTATTTTCTGCCATATTCGTCTCGCCTTTCTTGAGGTGCGTTAGCTATGTGGTTTGGCTACCGGATCGGCTTCTGATTGGCCGCCGACCTGTGGCACTAAGTCTATGGCCGCCACCATCCAGGTCCCGCCGCTATTTTCCAGCGTCAGCGGGTACACCAGATTCACTGTGGCAAATTGCGAGGTTTGGGCGACGACTGTGGCCCGCACGTGCAGTTGCTCTCCTGGCGCTGGCGCTTCGGGCACGCTGCGACTGGTGGCCGCGGAGGAGATCACCGCGCTTTGGTAGCCGCCGATCGGGCGCAGGGGGGCACCGGCGACCACGTAGCGATCCAGGCCGTTGGTGGCGGTGAGGTAGGTGCGGATGAATCCGGCGACTACGGCGAACACCGGGCTGTCGGGGCCTAGAGCGTTGCGGTAGTCGAGCGCGAAATCCGCGCCCGGGCCGGGATCGTTGATCTGGGCCGGGAAGTCCAGGGCGCGTGGCTGCCGGTTCCATAGCGACACCGGCACCTGGTAGAAGGTGCGGGTCGGTTGGGCCGAGGCGTAGGGGCGTTCGTTGACCGAGATGACAGCGGTGTAGAGCTCGGTGTCATCGAGGGTGCCCATCCGCAGCACCGGGCCCACCTGGGGCGCGGTGATCACCGCCGCCGGCGTCGAGGGGAGCGCCAGTCCCTGCTCGGGCAGGGTGATGAAGCGCGCCAAGCTGTCGCGCTGATTCACCGTTGCCGTGCGCCAGGCCACCACGAAGTCCGAGGCGAACGCACCGACAACGCTTTGTTGGTTGCGTTCACGCTGAGCGATCCCGATGAAGTCAGGGCGATCGGGGGCGAAGAACACCTTGCAGCCCGCGGCGGCGCCGAAGACCGCGGCGGCGACCAGGGCGATCACGCCGGCCCGATGGGCGCCACCGCGCCATCGGCGGAGACGCCCTTGCCAGGTTTTCGACAGTGCCACAGTGGTCTCTTTTCTTAGGGCTGGTAACCGAGAAACTTCAGTGCGCTCATCGCGAACGTGTTGTCCACGGGGTCGCTGCCGTTGTCGGGCACGGTCAGATCCGGATACGGCTGAGGGTTCTGCGGTGTTTCCGACAGCGGCCCGCCACCCTCGCCGAGCAGCGATTCCACCAGCCCTGGCTGCGCCTCAGGCAGGGCAGCGGGATCGGTGGCCGGCAGTGGCGAGGCAGGTGGGCGGGAGGTCTGCAAGACCACCACGTTGACCCGGGAGGCCAAGACCCGTCGCGGCAGCGCAGCGGTGACCGGGCCGTGGGCGTTCCCGGTGTCCTGGGTGAAGATGTCAGAGACCACGTTGCCGTTGAGGAAGATGTATTGCAGCCGCGTCACCACCCGATGCTGGAGCCATCGGTCTTGTCCCCCAGGTGTTTTCGCCACCCATCCCGGCGTGACCTCGACACCGGAGATCATGTAGCTCTTGCCGAAGTCGACAGTGAGGATCTTGCCTTCGAGGGCTTCATCGCGTGAGCCGCGGGCGCACACCCACGCCGAATCGGTGGCGGTGTCGGTCAGCGACTGCGCTGAGGTTGACCCGGCGGCGCACGGGGCGCTGGCGGTGAAGGGAATGGACTGATCCTGAGGGACGGTCGGGGCGGCGGAGGTAGGAACGGGCTGCGGCTGAGCCACGGGCGCGGCCGCAGCCGGACTGTCCTGACGGGGCGCGGCTGGTGCATCGGTGTCGCTGAAGGTGACCAGCGCGGCGACGATGGCGCTCACCGCCACGACCAGTCCCGCCCCCAGCGCCACGGCAGTGCGTTTGGCGCCCGCGTCGGCGCGGGCCGCCCCGGACTCGTCGCGCTCGGCGGTTAAGGCTGCTGCGGTGTCGAGATGCACGGGCGGCACCTCGTCAGCGATCCCGGCGCCGGACTGCAGCCGCGGATCGGTAGGAGCCTCGGCCGAATCGTCGTACTGCTCAGCTTCGAGCTCGGGCTCGGGCTCGGGCTCGGGTTGGCCAGCGTCGAGGTCGGTTCCGGCGTCGCCGGGCTGCATCGTCGCGGCGGTGGGCACCGCGGCCGGGTCGGGGCCGCCCATCAGGTCATCGACCCAGCTCTCGTCGGTGATGATCGGGGTATCAGCCACGGTGCTCGCCTTCCACCACGTCGGCGTCAATTACGGTGGGTGGAGGCCGCCACGCCACCGGCGCGGGCCCCATCCACACCGGCAGCAGCACCCACCCGCCGGGGGCCTGCGGCGCCCACCCCACCGGTCGTGGCGGTGCTGTGACAGCGGGGGTCACTCGCCGGGCCGGCGGCAGCGCCGGCATCAGCGGCGGGGGTGGACGCCGGCGAGCCTGCACAGCCTTGGCCACGACCACCGCCACGGCGAGTAGCACCAGAAGCGGGGCGAGCTTGATCACGAGCTGCACCACGGCGAGAACGGCGACCGCCGCGAGGGCGGCCAGGACGGCAAACAGGGCCAGAAGAATCTTCATGCGGGCAACCTAACGTCGGCATATGACATATATCGGGGGTGAAAATTCGCTGGCCGACTTTGCCAATCGGGTGCGGTAAGTTGGGAAATATGACGGTTCCCGCCGACGGCGTTCCCCGGCTTATGCACTTCGTCGACGCCCGGCTGGCCAAGCTGCGGATGTCGAGGGAAGAAGCCAACCGGCGAGGCTTTCCGAACTTCAGCACGTTGGCCGCGGTGCGCGACCGCGATACCCAGAACACCCCCCGAGTGCGCACGCTGCTGCGCATCGATCGCACTCTGGGCTGGCAGCCCGGCTCGGCGGCGGTCGTGCTGTTGGGCGGCTATCCGCTGAGCATCACCGCGCGCGCCACCAAAAACGTGCGGCTCCAGGAGCAGGCCGCGACGCCGTTGACCGCCGACGACATTGCCGATCGGCTGCTCACCCAACTGCACGAGGAAATCGAGCGCGCGCACGACGACCTGCGCGCGTTCGACGATCGGATCAACCGTCTCTACGCCGCTCATGACCGGTTGGCCGAGGAACTGCGCGTTGACCGCAGCCTGGTCGAGGAGTTCGCCGACCACGACGTCGCAGCCGAGAGTGTGCAGCGCTGAGGCGCCGGCGGCGCTCACCATCGCGGCATCCTCTCCCCGTGATCGGGCAGCGGGCGGGGCTCTACCACCGGCGGTCCGGTGATCTCGTAGGGCCCCAGAATCTCGGCGGCATCTTCGGGGCTCAGTGCGGGCTCTGCTGGAGTCAGCGGCCACCACTGATCTGAGCCGGGTATCGCCAGCCAGCCCTCGGCGATGCCGTACACGCCGGCGACCACGGGGGCCGCAGCCAGTTGGACACACAGCCACGGCACCACCACCATCTGACCGAACGTCGGTGCAGGGTCATACAGAGCTAGAATCGGCGCCCCGAGTGCAACGCCCGACCACAGCAGAGCAGCGATCGGAAATGCCCGTAGCGTCTGCGGAATCAGGTTCACCAGAACAGATTTGATCGCTACACCGGCCAGCCAGCCCAACGGAATACACACCGCCAGGATCGCCACCACCACCAGCTCCACCTGAGAGGTAGGCGACTTGGCGGCGCGCAGAATCAGCGGCGGTAGCGAGGTGTCGTCATGCGGATCGGGTAGGGCGGCCACGGTGCTGCGCTGACGGGCGCGGACCCGGCGGCCGAGCTGCTCGGCGCGGCGCCGCTGGATCAGCGACCACCCCTGGTGGCGGGCGACCCACGCCCGCCGCACCTCATCAAACTTGTCGCTGGGATCAGCCATACTCTGACCCTAAAACGCCCCAAAGGGTCGCTCGTGCACTATTTTTCCAGATGCCGTGCGGGTCGTTCCAGCACAGCGCAGCGACTGCTGTCAGCAGTCACACCCGGCAAGCCCGGCACCGGAAATGGGGCTGCCCCCCGGCGCGGTGGGCTACCCGCCACACCTTTAGCTGGCAGCCGGGTAGCCCTCGCCGCGGTCGCACATCGCCAGTGTGGCCCAGGCGTCTAAGAAGCGCTGCGCGGAAACGAGATAAACCCGGGCATAGCGCTGTTGTCGGGAACTGGCATCGGGGGCCAGGAGCACCGTGGCGGCCTCATCGCGAGCCGAGAGGGCGTACTGGCGGCGGCGATGGGTGTCGACACCCATCAAGATTGCGTGCTGAAGATCTCTGCGTGCTCGCGCCAGAGCCGTTGCCGTGGATGCGGGCACGTTCGGTGACAACAGCGAGGTCTCCTGCGACGCAGCGGAATTGATCTCTTTACCAACGGTCGTCATGCCGTGGCCGCCGGGTTGAGGCCGCTGAATCGCTGGCGGCCGCCGCTGCTGTGGAGCCGCGCTGCCCGCAGGTCGTCGAGGTACTTCACGAACTCGGTCCAGTCGATGAGGGTGACCATGCGTCCGGGCGTTCCGCGGATCAGCAGCCGTGCGAACGAGTCATTGGGTGGCATAAGTTCCTCTGGCTCAAGGGCATTGCCGAAGGTGCGGCTCGTCGACGTCGAATCCAGGCTGTGGTCGTAGGACAGTTGGCTGCGGGTGGTCTTGCCGCTCCAGAACGACGCCGACTCCATCAGGTCCTTCTCATGGGAGCCGTACATCAGCAGCGACGCCGGAACGACAGCGCGAATCGCCGCCCCCTGTAGCGGGCCGTAGATCGCGTCGAGCTGCTCGCCGGCCTGGGCGGCAAAACACAGCGAGACCCCCAGGCCGCGGGACTCGGCGATGTATTGCGGCAGCCGCGGCAAAGGCGTGTTGGTGATCTCGTCGAGAAACATGCCCAACCGGGAGAATTCGTCCCACTGAGCGACTTTCACGCGCTGGCGGTTGATCAGCTGATCCATCAGAGTGATCGCTTGCGCGGCGACCGTGCCATCAAAGGGGGTCAGCAGGTAGATGGTGGCGTTGGGATCCTCCAGGAACTCCTCATCGAGGACCGGTAAGCCTCTGTCGCGTTCCATCGTCTGCAGCCAGGCAGTCAGGACCTTTGTCACGGTGATTTTGACGGAGTCGCGCTGCTTGGCCTCCATGCTCAACACGCTGCGTACGCGGGCCTCGAAGTAGCGGTTCGACGACCAGACGGCCGCGGTCACCCAGGAGGCATCAGTGCTCATCTGCGGCGAGGTGGGCCAAGGGTTGGGCAGGGTCACGTCCTCGGCAGCCTCGATTACCCAGTCGATGCCCAGTCCCAGCCCTTGCGGACTCGCGGCCAACAGTAGGCAGGTCAGCGGGGCGAACGCCAGGTCATCCCACGGGCCGGGGTCGCTGCCGCGAAAGGAGCTGCCCGACAGCGCCACCGCCGAGGTGCTCAACAGCGTGCGAGCGACGGCCTTAGCATCCTCAAGTCCGGTGATCCATGCGGTGGGATCGAATCGGTACGGACGCAGGTCGGCAGGATAGTACGGCGCAGCGATAGGCCGCAGATCCAGCAGCGCGGCAGGCCCGTAGCGCCGCGAGGCCACCATCTGCATGAGGTCGTCCTTGGAGGACGACACCACTGCTGGGCCCGGCCACAGCACCGCCGACTGCGCCAGCCACTTGCGGGTCTTGCCGGTGCCCGGCGGGGCGAACGCGCCGATATGCGGGGCGGTCTCCAGCGGCACGAGTCGGCCGCGGTCGTCGTGGACCCAGCCGGCGAACGGGGTCACCGGTGGCCGATAGCCGCCGGAGGCGGCCGGTGTCGCACTCATAGTTGGAACAGTAGGGCTGCCGCAGGGGTGCTCCGTGCACTATTTTCGGGTGCTGGTTAGTCCTGCTGCGGCGCGACGTACTCCCCGGCGCGCACGTCAGGCCCGATCTGGACTGCGAACTGCAGTTGGTCGGCGGTGTACATCCAGCCCGCATCGGTCCAGGTGCGCGGAACTAGTTGCGCCACAACAGGTTGTGGAAGACCGCACGCGGCGGCGACATCAGCGATGGTGAACTGAGCGTGCTCGCTATTGATCGGCGCCGCCACTTTGCGGCGGCGAAACGACTCCAAACACAGCGGCGCGGCGAGCTGCTCATCGGGCATGGATATAAGGCTACGGCCGACCGAGGTGCCCGACAGGCACAAATTGCCGAACGCACATCAGATCGTCATGAGTCGAGACGACAGCGTGGGCGCCACATCGGCAGCGGTGAACAGCCGTACGGGTCCGGTGATCGCACCGTCAGATGATCGGACATAGCCAAGGCCCAGAGGGGACATCGGCAGCTGCCACGCCTGGGGTCCACCGAGGGCGTCCCTGGAGGTTTGCGCCGTCGCGGTCCGCAGCGCAATCACGACGTCGCTGGTTGCGTCAAAGGATGGCCGACCCAACCGGGCACCAGCTGCGAACTTCGAGGTCTGCTCAGTGCTCGACATGAGGAGCCGGACACGCTTGTCGCGGCCTTCGTCGACGATGCGCTGCAGCGTGCCCGCCACTTGTGGGTGCGACCCCAGCAGCTCGTCGACGGCATCGACGACGACGAGCAGGTCGGGCTGGGGCTGTCCTGCGCGCTGATCTAGCGCGGTCTCGACCTGGGTGCACCAGGTGTCCCAGTTCGCCGGAGGGTCGGATGCGAACCGGTAGCCCGCGTAGTGGGCGACGACGTGGGGAGGGCGGGTCATGGTGTTCGCGGTGGCGATGCCGTTCTGCGTGTCGGCGATGGCGAGCTGCACGCGGGTCGGCGGATACAAGGTGCACACGCTCAGCGCAAGCGACTGCAGCACCGTGGTTTTCCCCGTGATGCCTACGCAGAGCGCGACGTTGGCGTGATCGCCGAGCTCAATCGACACCACCGAGTCGGGTGCGTCCACTGGCGCACCGACGGGGATCGTCAGCACGTCATCGTCGGCGCGGTGTTGCCACCCCGGGCGCGGGTCGAATGTGTCGAGGTCAGTGACGTCCAGGGCGTCGAGAAGGCGCCGACCCGGCCAGGCCGGAGAATGTGTCTGCGCAGCGCTCATAGGCCAAGCCATGCCTGTTCCTGGTTGAAGGCCACGATGGCGACCTCGACGGTGTCGCGGGCGGTGCTGATGTGCACCGATTCACGGGAGATTTGCTGAAAGTGGATGTCGGGTTGCTGCCCGCCGGGCTGGGCACGCCCGAGCGTGACTACGGTGGCCGACAATCCGGTGGGTGGTGCAATGAGGGGCCGGTCGTTGACGATGATCGAGGGCACGAACTCGGCGGGCCGGCGGCGGTCGACCACGGCGATATTGGGCTGGGCCAACCTCGCCCACCGGTTGGGTTGGCTGGAATAGATGGCGATCCGCTCCCCCACCGCGGCGGCGCGGATGAGCAGCTGGCGCACGTAATACTCGCTGGTGTCCATGACGATGCGGGTGGCCTGCTGCGGATCGGTCAGCGACAACATGACCAGATCGTCGCGCTGCACCGGCGGGTCTGCGCGGCGGTCATCGCGCAGCGCAGCTCCCACCAGAATGCCCGTCGATCCGATCGGGATCTCCAACGCGCTCGGCTCCCCCAGCGGGCGCGCGGGGATGTCGAGATGGCCCGGGCGCGCCGTCGGGGCCGGCCGCAGTGCGGCGGAAAACTGGTCACCGGGCAACGTGTTGAGATACAGCGTCGGTGGCTGCTGCGGGGGCTGCGGATCGTTGGTGCGTACCGTGGCCGCGATCATCACCGGGCCATCGCCGTCAGGGGCCTCCACATAGCGGCGTTTGAACAAGCTCAGCGTCAACACCACCTCGTCGCTGCGCAGCGCCCACATCTGATGCAGTGACGCGGTGGTGATGTCCTCGGGTGAGAAGTAGTACGTCGTCAGAAACCCAGGGTGGCCCTTGATGGTGCGCCAGCCCACCTCGTTGCTGACCTTGCTGCGCCGCTGCGCTGGGCTGGTGGAGCGAAAAGGCACCGGGTCGGCCGGGCTGTCGGTGCCCTCGACAACCGGCGGCGCCGGCGCCGGCTGCAACCGCGCCCCCAGCCGGTCGAGCGCGGTGTCGAGCTCGGCGGCGGTCAGGGCGGTGGCGCGGATGTCGCGCTCCAGCAGGGCATTGATGATTCGCTCGGTGGCGGCGGCGGCTGCAGCCCCGACCGATTGCCGATACTGCAAGCCGGGCACCGAGTTTCGGATGTCGAGGCGCACCACGAACTGCATGGTGCGCTGCCCGGCCGCGGGCCGGTCGGCCAGTAGAGTGCTGTACAGCGGGGGGTATTCGTTGCCGCGGCGCACCCGGTGCCCGGAGGGCACGACGTCAACCGCCAGCTGAATCCCGCCGGGCTGGTCGAGCAGCTCGGTCAGCACCTCCAGCGGCAGCACGTTGCGGGTCAGCGACACCGTGGACCCTCGCAGGAACGTCAGCGAGTAGGGCTTTCCGGTCACCTCGATCATCGCGAGGGCTTCGCACTCCTCGACGCGCACACCGCACACGATGTTGCCGTGGGGCACATCCACTGCCGCAGCCGCCGCCGGGTACTTGCCGCGCCGGGAACGGCGCCAGCGCCACGCGGCCGCCAGCCAGCCCGGCACGTTCCGGCGGTGCACGGTGGGCGCCAGCAGCAGCAGCGCCACGGCGCTGATCACCGCGGCCGGCCACCACCCGAACCGCGCCGGCGGCAAACCGATAAACGCCACCAGGGCAACGACTTCCAGCGCGACCACCACCGGCGTCCCGGCGTGCACGCCCACGGTGCGGGCCTTCATCGCAGCCTCCGTCGCATACCCACGACCGCCACGGCGGCCCCGGCGACCAACAGCACCGCGGCGCCGGCAAGGAGGGCGCTGTTGCGCGGTCGATGGTCCGGTCCCGGCGGCGGCGGCGGCACGTAGAGGTCGGTGCTGAGCCGCTCGGCTGGCTTCGGATCGCCCAGCGGCACATCGAAGGTGAGCGCCGCTACCGGATCGACCACGCCGTAGCCGACCTGGTTGTCGACCCCGCGGGCCGGATTGTGGGCGGTCTCGGTGATGCGCCGCATGACCTGGGCCGCAGTGAGATCGGGGAACTTGGCCCGCACGAGTGCGACCACGCCGCTGACGTAGGCGGCCGAGAAGCTGGTCCCCCAGAAGCCCGCGCCCAAGCCGGGTTCATCGGGTCGGGCGTTGACCGCCGCGCCGTTGGTGTTCGACAGGCCCATGATCCGCCACCCCGGGGCGGCCACCGACACCCACGGGCCGTTGATCGAATCCGGCAGCGGCAGCCCCTCGGGGGTCACCGCTCCGACGGTGAGCACGTAGTCGGAGAACCACGCCGGAGTCACGATCGTGCGCACCCCAGCCCAGTCCCGCGGATCGTTGGGGTTCAGGGCATTGAACGCGGGGTTCTGTCCGCAGTCCTGCCCCTGGTCGCCGCCGCCCTGATTGCCGGCGGCGGCCACGATCACGATGTCCTTGTCCACCGCGGCGTAGCGCACCGCCGCGCCCAGAGCATCCTGGTTGACCGGGGCCGCGGCGTTGATGCACGACGCCAACGACACGTTGATCACCTGAACGCCGGGCAGGTCTGCGGCATGTCGAATGGCCTTGGCCAGGGTCGCGATGTCACCGGCCTTGCGTTGGCCCTCGATGTCCCCGGGGGCTGGTCGCGCCGGAGTGAACGCCGTCGAGGACTGACGAATCGAGATCAGCGAGACATCGGGGGCCACGCCGACCACCCCGTCCGGTCCCCCTGGCGGAGGGCCCGGCACCAACGGCTGTGCGGCGCCGGTGTCGCCGGGACCCTGCGCGGGGGGAGGTCCCGCCGGCGGCGGCCCGCCGGGCGGCGGTTCTGCCGGAGGTGGCGGCGGCTCGGGCGGCGGTGCCGGCGCGGTCACTGTCGCGGTCGCGGTGATCGTCGGTGGCGGGGGAAACGCTGGTGGCGCCGGGTTGGCCGGCACGCCCGGGGGCGGAGGGGGGGCCCCTGCTCCCGCCGGACGCGGCGTGGGGCGGTCGGCCGGGTTGGCGGGCGCGGCGCCGATGATCGAGGCGACGATGGTGCCGTGGCTTTCACAATCGGTCAGCCCGCCGTCGGGTAGTCCTTGCACGAAGTCGCCGCCGGGGAACAGCCGCGGGAACCGCGGGTTGGGGGTGACGCCAGTATCGATGATGGCTACCGTCACTCCGGCGCCGGTTGAATATTGCCAGGCCTGTTCGATGTTGAGCATGGTGTTGCCCGGGTCGGGCTGGGCCACGTTGGGATCGCTCACTACCACCGGGGTCACGCACGCCTTGGTTTGGCGCATCTCCTGGGGCGGGCCCGGAGTCTCGTCCGGCGGCAGTGCGCCCGGGTCGATGACCGGTGGGGCGACCGCCAGCGCCGCCGGGGGTGCCAACACGTTGGCGGCGAGCAGTCCGAATGCGGCCAGGCCCGCTGCCACACTTTTGCCCCGCATCAGTGCAACCTGATGTACTGCAGCAAGCCGATTGCCCACGCGGCGAACGGCACAATGAGGGCATAGCCGATGTACTCCAACCACTCCACAATCTGCCGGATGGGTTCAGAGAAGCTGCGCGAGGGAATGACCGCCCCAGCCAGCAGCCCGGCCACAGCCACGGCCAGCACCGCGGCCGCCGACACCACGACCGCAACAGTCGCTGAGGCGGGCGCACTGAGGCCGTAGTGCAACGGGATCGCCATCAGCGAGAGCGCCGAGCCGCTGACGATGGTCACCGCATGACGGCGGTGCCGCAGACCGCGGGCCCGCAGAATCAGGCACACCGACGTCACCGCGACGACGACGATCGAGGGCCACTGCGAGCCCGACCCCGGGGCGATCGCCCACCAGGAAGCCGCCAGCTGCACCACGGCGATCCCGAGCAGGGTCCCGGTGAGCACCCGGTTGGATCGACGGGCCACCTCGGCGACCTGCTCACCGCGCAGCGTCACGTCATGGGCGGCCGACTCCACCGGGGTCAGCGTGTCCTCGGGTTGACCTGGAGCGCGGGTGAACATATCGCGCCCTGTGATCGATTCAAAGCTCTGACGCGGAACCTTGGCCATCCACAGCCCGATTGCGGTCGCCACTCGAGAAGCGATCAGCACCGCCATCAACATGACAATGGCGATGCGTTGAGCGGGAACGTCGAAGAACATGCGAGTCAGGCTGGCGGCGATGACGGCGGCGGACACAGTGACGATCGCCGCCGCCGCCGTCCAATGGCGGCCCGTCATCCGCGCCAACAGCAACACACCGACGGTGGCGACCACGGCCGCTAGGAAAGCATGCGGGGCGCCGGGCTGGTCGCCATACGGTGCGCTGGCGCCGGCCAAGACGAGGCCGGCCAGCACTGCCCAAGCGGCGCCGTCGACGATGACGCGGCTGGCCCCAGCGCGCGCCGAAAGCATCGTCGTGGCCAACAGGATGCCCGCCGTGACGGCGAAAATCGCGGGGCTGAGCCAGAACGGCTGGGCCGCCCACCGAAGCCGCCACACCAGCAGGGCCGCCCCGAGCAGCGCCGCCGCCGTGAGCGCCCCGGCGACCACCACCGCGTCGTGGGTTGATACTGGAGGAAAATGGGCATGGGCCCAGCGGGCCAGTGCAGTCGAGACATTCTCGATCAGCGGCGTGTATCGGCGGGCTGTCTTCTCTGGCACGAACGCCAGTAGGTCACCGTCGGCCACACCCTGCGCCGACAGTGACACCTCCTCCGACAGGCGTGTCATTCCCACCGCACGGGCGAATTCGTATGTCCCCACAGGGAGTTCGTCTTCACCCTTACTGCGCAGCAGCCGATTGACCGCCCCAAGTGTCGAGTCGGTCAACGCCGAGAGCGGGACTGCGGCCGGTAACACCAGATCAATCTGGTGGGCGCCGCCGACCAGCAGCGACACCCGGCACGACGAGGGCACCAGCGGCCCTCCGGGGGCTGACGATCCTGACGTGGGAGTCGACGGGTGCACCGTGGTCACCGGCGCCCCCGCAGGCTGTCACTGGTCGTGGGAAAGTGCTCGGCGATCGCCGCGGCGATCTCAATGAACCGGCGACGCGTCACCTTGTCGATTTCGTTCTGCACGTCGACCACACCGCCGGGACGCAGATGCCGATCGAAGGGCACCTCCACCACGCGCTGGCCGCGCTGGCTGAACTGCTCATGAAGCACCTCGCGGGTGCGCTTGTCGGCGTGGCCGTCGCCGTCGTTGAGCACGACCACGGTGCGATGCAGCAGCCCGGTATGGCCGGTGTTGGCGAGCAGCTCCATGGTCTGCGCGGCCGCTGAGGCGCCGTCGACCCACATCGAGGACACAACGATCAGTGCGTCGAGATCGCGCAGGACCTCGCGGGTTACCGGGGAATCCATGGTGGACCCGCAGTCGATGATTGACAGGGTGAAGTGGTTGTCCAGCCGACTGGTCGCCTCCCGGTAGATGCTCGGATCGAGTATGCGGCGGCGGGCGGTGGCGGATTCGCCGGCCAGCACGAATAAGCCGGCGGTGTTGTTGCCCACGCGGGAGCGCACGTCGGCGAAGGTCCGCAAGTCCTGATCGGCGGCCAGCTCCCAATAGGAACCCTTGGCGTTGGGGTCCACGCGCAGGCCCAGCTTGCCGAACGCGGTGTCGGCGTCGATGGCCACCACCCGGTCGTCCTGGCGGAGCTCGGCGAAGATCGACCCCACCCCGGCGGCAATCGTGGTCTTGCCGACGCCGCCTTTGCCGAGAACCCCGATCTTGTAGCGGCCCCGCAGCAGGGAGCGGATCTTGGCTTCCAACTCAGCCAAGTGCCGTTCATCGGGTGATTGCCCGAAGTTCAGCAGCCCAAAGGTGCTCTTGTACAGCACTTTTCGCCACCCCTTGCCGGGGGGAATCTTGCGGGTCGGCACGAGTTCGGTGGGCCGAATCGAGTCGACGTAGGAGTAGTTGGCCGGCCCCGTGGACACCGGGGCGGGCTCGCCCCACTGGCGGGGGTCGCCGGCAGGAGGCGCAGAGCGCTCTCCGGGCCAGCCTTGGGCGGGCGACTGGGGACGATGCGGGCCGGATTGCTGTGGAAACGGTGGGGCCTGATGCCGCGGGGGCTCGCCACCCCACTGAGAGGAGGTGGACGGCGCCGCGTGCTGGCCCGCACCGGCGTCGCCGAAACTACTGCCGCCGGAGGGGCTTTCGCGCAGCGGCGGGGGCGGGAAATCGCGGCGATCGAAAAACGTGGTGGTCTCAACATCCGACGGGCGGTACGGCGCGCCCTGGTCAAGATCTTGCGAGGCCGGCGCGGGTTGCTCCGGGGTCGACGCCGCAGCCTCAGACTCGCTGGGTTGCGAGTGCTGGCCCCACGGCGGACCCGCGTCGGATCGTGGTGCTGGACTGGGCACATCCGGGGTGCGGCCCGGCCACGGCGGGGGCGGGGGCGGCACTGGGGATTGGGCGTGAGCGCCCGCGGATTCCCCACCGCTCGCCGGTAGTGAGGGCCAGCCCGGCACCGCCAGCGGTGCCGGCGGCTCTGCGGCGTGCGCGCGGGTGTCGCGGGGATCACCCTCGCTCGGAGGGTAGCCCGGCTGCTCAGGGGGAAGGTCGCGGTCAGTCACAATCAGATCCTATCAGCGTGTATGTCGTATATCGGCACTAGTTTTTCGACCCTCGATTTATGGCAACTAGCTTCCCGGAGACCTGGTGGGGAGCGCTTCGGCGCCCCCGACGGGAGCGAGCGAGTCGTGCTGGACCAGTGCGTCGGCGCGGGTGAGTGCTGGCCCTGGCGCAAACGCCCGGATCAGCGGCCACGGCGCCTGCTGCGACCTATCCGGGGACACCCCGAGGGCTCTGAATGCGTCGTCGGACAACTCGATGCCAAAGCGGACCCCCTGATCTGAAATCCACCACATCGCTTCGCGCGAGGACGCCGCTGGGGCCGCGCTGGTCGTCATCACCAAGTTCGTGGCACCGGGGGCGATGTACACCTGGTCAGCCTCCACCGATTCGGGATCATGAACGCCCTTCGGAAGTTTCACCAGGCGGTTATCGGCAGAGCCGAGGGGGATCGGCAGTCCTTGCCCCGACAAGATCGTGATTTCGGCGGCGCGGTCCGTGGCGCCTTTCGACCATGCCAAGCAGGTGGTGGCATTGACGGCAGTGTCCACCAGGCGCAGCCGAGTGGCCGGGTAGAACGACACGGGCAGCTTATCCACCACCGGTATCGGAGCGAGTTTGTCGGGGGCCACCTGGATGGGGGCCACATCGCCGAACGAGTTCGCCGATCGCAAGAGTGAAGCAACGAACGGCGAAACCCGTTGCACGCCATCACGTAACAGCACGTACAGCGATTCGGCAGCGTTGGGCTGACCGAGGTCACGCACCGTCAGCACAGACCCAATCACCGCGCCGTCGGCGACATTCCACCGTGACGGTTCCCCTGCCCCCGGAATGGCCGGGATCACCAGCGGGTCCGTCGCCGGAAGGGCATCAAAAAGCGGGCGCGACAACGGAATCGGTTCCGGCGCAGTCGAATCGACGCCCAATGCCAAAGCGACCGCCTTGTTGCTGAGGTCAATCTCGGAGCGGTGCCCCTCCCAGATCACATAGGTGCGATCGCCGTAGCGGCCCAAGATGGCATCGGGCATCTGCAGCGGCGCTGAGCGCTGGCCTAGCGTGAGTTGGCCGGCGATCGCCGTGACCACAGGTTCCGAGGCGGCTGAGGTCGTCGACGTCGGTGTCGGTGCGGTGTCGCACACGGTCCAGTCCGAGGACGACGCCGTTCGGATGGGCATCGCCGCGGGAGCGCCCACGATGCCCACCAGCGGCCCCTGCGGGTATTTCTCCAGCTCGGCGGCCTTGACGAACGTCGGATTATTCGGCTGGCCGGCGATCAGCCGGGCGCTCATCAGGTTCAGCGCCGGGTGTAGTCGACCGTCGACCATCACGTAGACCGCGCCGGTGTCGCGGTCGGCCAAGATGGCCGACTGGCCCACCTGTCCGGCGGGGGAACACATCGACAGCATGAACATCAGTGCCATCGCCAGCAGTGTGAACATGACCCCGAGAATGAGCGCGGCGCTGCGGCGCTGCTCGGGGTCGTATTCCAACCGGACGCCGTGATGGCTCAGCGCCGCCGCGTTGCGGCGGTTCCAGAAATAGTGGGCCGTTACCTGCAGCCGCGACGTCAAATTCAGCGCCATATCGCCCACCCTACTAGGCGAAACGACCCTAAATCGGCACTAATTTCACGCCCCCCGACATATGCACGCATGGCGTTTTACGCGGCCGCCCGCGGCGCGGAAAGTAACCCGTAGAGGTCCTCGCGGACGGCGTCGGTGGTGGCCGGCCACAAGCTCAGCCACTGCTTACCGTCAGCCGACGTGCTCGTGGTGATGCTGACGCGACCAAACTCGGTGTCGGCCACCGTGACCACCCGGGGATGGACATGCTGGGCGATGTCGTGGTCAATCACCATGGCGACGGCCATGGCTGAGTCGTCCAGGCGTGTCGCCGCAGCCAGCACCTCGGCCTGCTGGGGTTGCAGTCCCAGCCTGCTCATCGCGGCGATCGTGGCGTCTCGCCCCTGCGGGACAGCGGCTTCCAGCGTCGATTGCATCAGGTCGGCGGGGATGTTGACGCCGTCGATGTCCGCGGGTGCAGCCACGCCCAGTGCCGGCATCAAGGTTTGGCACATCAAGTCCGCCTGGACTGCGGGGTCATCGGTCTCCCCCACCGCGTCAACGACCATGTCGTTGCCGTCGCGGGCAGCCATCGCCAGCCACCGGCGGTACCGGCACACCACGACCACCCGCTCGTCCACCGTCGGGAGTTCACCGTTGTGGACGGCCTGCCCTGACGGTCGCCGAATGGTCAGGACGGCCTGACGGTCAGGCCGCCCCAGCACGGTCATCCAGTCGCGCACCGGGTCGTCGACCGCGCCACTAGGAGAAATGGCGCCGGCCTGCACCAGGCTCAGATACTCTGCGGTTTCGGCGATCGGGACCGGCCCTGCTGTGGTCTCAACAATCAGTTCGTGATGCACGGACGGAATAAATGGCTTGAGCCGCAACGCTGTTGGCATGGACTCCACACCCAGCAGCGCCTGCAGTACCCATACGCCCCCGACGGTTGTCGTCAGCGCCATGTCCTATCCCTTCTGTTTCTTTCGAGCAGCACAAAGGGGGGCCAACTGCAGTTGGCCCCCCTTTCGGCAGTGTCGCTACAGCACCCCTGGTGGGCCGTCCTAGACCATGAATGTCTGGGCAGAGGCCCCGTCCTGGGACACGAAGTCCACACCAGCCTGGTCGGCGGCCTGGCCGTGGCGGTGGATGACTTCCTTGCCCTCGTTGGTGGCGTCGATGATCATCTGCTGCGCCTGGGCGTAGGTGACCGACGCCTGATCGGTGGTGAAGTACTCGGCGATGCCGCCGAGCAGGTTCTGCGCCTCGGAGGCGATGTTGTCCAGCTCGCCGCTGAACGTTCCCAGGGCGGCGTTGTAATCGACGATCGCGCCGGGATTGACCTTGATCATTCCGTCCATTGTGGTGGAGTCCTTTCGAATGTCTCTGGTGGGATGGAGGGTCAGGTGAAGCGCAGGCCGCCGGCGACCGACTGGATCTGCTGGGCGCTCTGGGTGTCGATGTTGGTGAAGTCCGGCGCGCTGTTACGCAGTGCCGCGATCAGCGACTCCCACCGCATGTTCATCTCGCGCTGCGCCCGCGAGATCTCATCTGCCGTGGCCACGTTGGCGACACCGGCCTGGCCGTCGAGGCCGCCGGAGGCCTGCAGTTCCATCGAATGCTGCTGGTAGCGGCTGAGCACGTCGAGGGCCCGCATCTTGAGATCGTCGAGCTGGTCGGCGGTGGTCTGGATCTGCGCCGCACCAACAACTTGCTGTGCCATGGAAACTCCTGTTCTGGAAGATGTTTGGTTCTAGACAAAGTCTATGGGCGTCTACACACCCCGCCGTGCGCTAATTTTTTGTTACCTGTCCCCCCTGTCAGCAGCCGATCGGGCAAGCGTGACCTGCATCGTGCGTCCCTGCCGCTGCTCGGTCGCTGCCCCGCCGTCGCGCCCCATCGCCGAGGCCGGAGCGCCGTACAAACCACCAGTGCCGGCGCCCCCTGACGGGCTCGGTCCGGTGGCCACCGGTTCGACGGCACCTCCGAATCCGCCGGGCAGTTTCGGGGCATTGGGGGTGCTGAAACTCCCCACCGGGCGGGTGTAGGAACTGGTCGGAACTACCCCGCTGCCGCCGGCGCCGATGCCGCCGCCACCACCGCCGCCGCCGCTCAGCGCACTGGCCAACCCTGGCGTCGCCACCGGTGTACCGGTCAGCGGAGCCGCTGACGCGGCCCCCGGAGCGCCACCGAGACCGCCCATGCTCGAAGACAGCGGGCCGAGCATGCCCATCGGCATCTGCATGAACTGGCCCAGCATCTGCGGGGCCTGGCCCAGCATCTGCGGAGCCTGGCCCATCATGCCGGTGACCGACGAGAGCTGCCCCATCATCCCCATCGGTCCGCCCATCGCCGACATGGCGTCGGCCGGTGCCGAGACCGCTTCAGCGGCCGGCACTGCCGCGGTGCTGGCCTGCTGCATGCTTTGGGAGCTGGCCTGCAGGGCGCCCTGCACGCCGGCTTGTGCCCCGGCGTTGCCCAGGGCGGCCAATGCTGCGGCGGGGTTGGGTGCCATCGGTGCGAACGGCGGCGGCGTCGCCAGTACGCCCAACGCCGCGGTGACCACACCTTGGTAACTCGACATGATCGTGGCGTTCTGAATCCACTGCCGCTCATATTCGGCGACCAGGGCCGCGATCGCCGGACTGTTCTGCCCGATGAAGTTCGTGGCGACCAGCGCTTCGGTGTCGGCGAGGTTCTGATCGGACACCGGTCCAGGCACCATCGTGGTTTTAGCCAGGTGATAGGCATCCACGATGGCCGTCGCCTGCACGACAGCCTCCTCAAACCAGGCCACGGCCATGCCCAAGATTCCCGCGAACGCTTGAGCGGTCATCGTCATCGCCGCACCACCGGCGCCCTGCCAGCCCACCGCGGCCGTGCTGGTCGTACTGGTGGTCATGGTGGCAATCTCGGCGGTGAGCATCGCCGCGGTCGCCTGATGAGCCGCCGCAGCTGCCGCCGCAGTAGCCGCCTCATCGCCGGTGACCAACTGGTAGTAGTTCACCTGCGGCGGATTGAGCGCCGAATCCCCGAAGCCTGGCATTGCCCGAAAGCGGTTCTAGATCGCGAGAGCGGTCTGCTGCAGCACATCCATCGCTGCGTAGCTGGTGCCGTTGACGCCGACGTTGCCAGCGAACATTGCCCGCGTCATCGTCAGCTGCGTCAGCGCGGCTACCGCTGCCGCGCCGCGCGCGTTGAGCGCCGTCGCCACCGCCATCGACGCCGGATCGCTACCCGGGGGCAGCACCGTCGTCATCACCGGGGCAGCCCCGGACGTCCCGGCGGCCATGGTCGCCGCGCCCGCGCTCTCGGCCGCCGACAGCATTCCGACCAGCGCCGGCTCGACACCAATGATTGGAACGGACATTTGTTTGCCCTCCCTTCGTGGGGGTGATCTGAACTCAGTTTAAGCCCAGTGCTCGGGGGCTACCTGCGCTAAATTCCGCACCGGCACCATCACCACCGATGACCTTGATGAATGGCTGCTGAGTAGGCTCAAAATCTCTGATTCCGGTGCTTGGGCCACTAATTCCGTAGCCCAATCGCCCGCTTGAGTCATTGGTGATCGCATTAGCTCTGGCCCATCGGGGAGGAATGCCGAGGAGGTGTTGAGCGCACCGGTTCGGGTGTCCAGGCCACCAGCACACCATCGGTGGTGCCGCCGGGGTGCACGTAGATGCCTTTACCTTGACGTTGAGGTTCGGCGTAGACACCGCTGATGATCGGGCCGTGTTCTCGGCGGCCGTCCAGAATGATCGTCGGTTGCAGGGCGCCGGCCAGTCGGCCGAGCATGCTGTTGCCCGACGCCTGGAAACTCCACAGCTTGATATCGGCCGCCGCGATGATGTGCATGCCCAGCTGGTCGGCCGTTTCCACGTAGTCGGCCAACTCCATCAGCGGATTCTGTGCCGAGTTCCACGACGTGACGTCATCGGCGAACACGAAGATCTTGCGGCCGGTCCAGAACTGGCGTTTCAGCATCTCCGTGGGACTGGTGCCCGGCGGCGGGGTGCGCTTGTCGAACAGCTCCTTCAACTCCCCCGCAGCCTTCTTGATGTCGTTGAGGGTGTAGGCGTAGCGCGACAGCCACGTCTCCTCGGGCACCACGCCCATGTGGCGGCGGCGCGGATCAATCAACACAATGGTGGCCTCATCGGGACTGTAGTGGGCCATGACGCTGTGCATCATCGTGCGCAGGAACGCCGAGCGTCCCGATTGCGCGCGGCCCACGACCACCGCGTGGGGGTTCTCGGCGAAGTCGACGTAGGCCGGGCCCAGATCGGACTCCGACAGACCGAACGGAACCAGGTCGCGCTGCGCGCCGCCGTTGACCCGCGCCAACACATCAGAAAGCGGCACCATCTCCGGCAGGCGCTTCACCTCGGCGAATTTCTCCACTCCGGCCACCCGGCGCACCACTGCGCCGACACCGCGAGCGTCGATGTGGCCCGACGGATCATTAGCCAGCACCGGCTCGCCGATCATGATGTGGAACCCGGCGGCGCTAAGGCCGTGTCCTGGCTTATTCGGAACCTCCTTGCCCCGGTTGACCGTGGGGTCGCGCCGGCCCAGCTCGGATTCCCGCTCATCGGTCATCCGCAACTCGATGCGCTCCGTGGACAGGTTCTTGACCTGGGTGTTGATCTTCGACAGATAGCTGGTGTGGGTGACGATCGTGCGCACCCCGTAGTTGCCCGCGCGCATCAGCGACATCACCTGGTCAACCCATTTCTGGTTGGCGTCGTTGAAGTTGCCCCAGCCGTCGATGACCAGCACCACATCACCGCCGGAGACGCCGATATCGGTCGGGTTCGGGCCGAACTTCGCCTCCCGCACCTGCTCCATATCCAGGCCGCGGGTGGCGAAAAGCCGTTCACGCTCCTCGACGATGCCGCGCACGGTGGCCAACAAGCGGGTGACGCCCTCGGTGTCGTGCAAAGCCGCCACCGCCGCCACATGCGGAAGATCATTCAGCGCTGCCAATTGCGGGCCGCTGGCAGCAATGCAGTAGAACTGCACCCGCTCCGGCCGGTACATCAACGCACCCGCGGTGATCATGGTCATGACCGCGTTGGTATGGCCCATACGGGGGGCGCCGACGATGAGCGCGCTACTTTCCAGCATGTTCAGGTAGCAGACATCCTGGCGGTGCTGACGTGGGCGATCCTCCAGCGCCACCGGCAACACCAGGCCCGGGTTCTGGCCGTAGTCGACATCCCACGGCTTGCCGCGCAGTCGAGCCACCAGATCATCGGCGGCCGGCGGAGCGCCCAGTGGGGGCAGCCACAGCTGGCGTGGCGGGGCGGCCCCCGTGGCCTGCAGGGAACCAATCACCGCGTCGATGATCTTCACGCTGGCGGCCTCCGGGACCGGCGCCGGGGCAGCGTCGCGTTCCACCGGCTCGGCCAGCAGGCCATCGATGTCGGCGGCCTCTTCGGCCGTGAAAGCACGAGGCTCGAACCAGGTGCCGGCCTCCAGTGGACGGCTGTCGTCGGGCCCGGTCTGCGGAACGAAATCAGCCGAGGAGTAGAAGAATCGGAACTGGCGTGGCTGGCGCTGCGCCACCCGCAGGAACGCAGTTCCCTCCGCGCCTTTCTCGTCGATCTTGGCGGCGATCCCCACACCGAGGGCCTCGCGGGAATCTTCCTCGGTGCCGGTACGGCCGGCGATGGTGAACCCGAGCAGCTTGCGGATGTCGCGCAGCTTCTGGGTGTCGACGGTCTGGCCGACCAGCTGCAAAAACATGTGATAGGCGCGGCCCTGGCGCATGATCCGCCAGAACAAGCTGCGGAACTTATCGCCCCAGTCACGGTCGCTGAGCAGCTCCTGATACTCGTCGGCGATGACCCACAGCACCGGCACCGGCGGCAGCGAGGGATCAGTGAGCCGCCGCTGGTTGTAGACCGTCAGATCCACCACGTCCGGGCCGGCGGCGTTGCACAGCGCGCCGCGACGATCAAGCTCGCCTTCCAGCGCCTCATACATGCGGCCGACAAGGTGGCGCTCATCGCCGAGGTTGCTGACACTGGCCACCACATGCGGGAACTGTTCGAGCACGCCGGCTGCTGATTTCAGCTTGAAATCGAAGAACACCACATTGGCGACCTCCGGCGAATGGGTCAACGCCATCGAGGCGACCTCGGTGATGATGCCCTCGGACTTGCCCGCGCCGGTCGTGCCGATGAACAGCGAATGCATGCCCATGCCCTGCTGGCTGCCCTCTTTGAGATCCAGGTCGACGACCTGGCCGCTCTCATCAAGACCGACCGGGAAGCGCATCCACTCCGGGCCCTGGCTGCGGCGCGGGGACCACAGGCGGTCCACGTCGAGGTTGCGGGGGTCGCGCACCCCCACCGCGTCGAGCAGCGTGCGCTGCTGGTGGCCGGAATCGGTGACCGTGGTGACCCCGCCGGAGGCGCGGAAGCGGGCCATCGCCCGAGCGAACCGCTCCGCCGCGGTGATCGACAGCTGGTCGGCCTTGGCGTAGAAGGCGTCGTCGAGCTCGTCGGAGGACGGGTGCTGCACACCGCTAAACGGTGTGAGGTCCTCGGCGGGCAGTCGCTTGCGCAGCGCACCGCCCACGAGGCGGTACGTGGTCTCCGGGGAAAACCCGATCCAACTCTTCGTCCCGAACGCATCATGCGGCGAGGGCGGCGGCACCGACGGCGCCAGGCGCACAAAGCAGGTGCCGGCATACCCGGCGCTGCCAGTCAGGCCGGCCCAGTCCTCGGGGGTTCCGCAGTTGTCGTCGATGATCACCCGGAACGGCAGAACGGTGTTCCCCGCGCCGTGCAATCCGCTGGCCGGGGGTGTCCACTCGCTACGCGGAAGCTCCGCCTCGTCGAAAAACTCCTCCAGCTGAGCCGGGGAGGAAAACAGCAGCCGGCGCTCACCGCAGCCGTCGCGCTTGCTGTGATGCTGCATATGTGGCAGCCACTTCGTCCAGTCCCACACCGACGGGGCGTCGCTGACCACCAGAATCTGGAGGTCGGCGGGGCTGTGGAATGCCGCCAGCTGGCACACCATCGCCCGCAGCAGAGCGCGTGCCTCGTCCATATCCCCGATGAACGAGACGCCCGCGAAGCGTTGCAGCCAAATCACCTTGGCCATGTCGTCGATGTATTCCTGCTCCAGCAGAAACTTGCGCAGGGCGTGACCGGTGGCCGGTTCGATCTGTGATGCCTCGGGAATCTTCGGCTTCTCGATCGTCATGGCGAGCTTGACCTTGCCGACCCCGACCCGGACCTCGCCGAATTCATCCGAACTCGGTGAGCGTTCCCACATGCGTTCGGTTCCGACCGCGGCCACGAGTTTGGCTGGGTCCCAATGGAAATGCTCGCGATGGTCGAACTGGGCGCGGCGCTGCACCTCGATCTCATCGCGCACATCGTCCTGGCGGGCGAAGTAGTTGGCCCGGTACTGCCGCAGCTCACCCCAGGACATCTTCTGCGCGGCTCCGCGGCCGCGGAACAGCATGCCCGCCATGCCGATCAGCATCATGATCCCGAAAATGCCGAAACCCGATGCGAAGCTTCGCATTCCGGACATGTACATCGCGACGATAAACCCGATCACACCGACAATCAGAACGATCGGCAGCACAATCCCCCACACGCTGCGTGGCGGCGGGATCGGCGCCGGAATCGGCGGATCAATCGCGATCTTGCCGCCCGCCGTCGCCGGCGGGCGTGCAATCGGGCCGGGCCGCCTGAACTGTTGAGTGGTCACGTATCCGACCCTAACCCCGTCCAGGGGGCTATATCGGCGCCAATTTCAGAGCGCCCGATAATCAGACAACCCACGATGCTGCGACCCCCTTCACGCAACAAGCGGTGACCGAACTGTCAGGGGCCCACCGGGGCAAGCCCGCCGAAACCACCCCCGGCCGCGCCGCCCGGATCAATTGGCTCGACGTCATCGACCCTGACCATCAGCCCGTTGTGGTCATATTCCCAATGCCAACTATCCGCGCCGGTATTGCTGACCGGGCGGATGCTCGGTGCGCCCCCGCCGCCGCTGGCCCCCGGCGGCGGCATCGGCTGCATAGTCTGAGCGACCGACCTGATGTCGGCGGCGCTCTCAGTGTCCTGCCCCCGAAGCTCGGTCGTGGCGGTCTCGGCCTTCTGAACCCCTTCGATGGGCTCCGGCGCCAGCGTCGCCGAGCAGTGCGCGACATTCTCGGCCACCGCGACGGCCACGGCGTTGGCGGCGACATCGATCGGCGAAATACCCCCC
This sequence comes from Mycolicibacterium poriferae, assembly GCF_010728325.1. The sequence continues at coordinate 144,333 of NZ_AP022571.1, read as the reverse complement.
GCAGGCATCGGAACCGGGCCAGGCTGGGCCGACCGGCTCACCTCCCCAGCGATCGACTGGGCAGTGCCCGTGACCGCCGCGGGCAACACCTCGATCGGCTTCGCGCCCCCAGATACTGCAGGCATCTACACAACTCCCCTCATGCGGCCATCGTGGGCCATAGTTCAGCTTCCTTCGCGATATGCCTTGCCGTGTAGGCGATCTCGACATAATCCGGTGTCGTGCTGCGCCACCACGACAGCAGCTCCGCGGCGCGGGCCACGTTGTGGAAACACCGCGCATAGGCAGACGGGCCCACGTCGCCAGCCACCCGACCTGGCCGCTGGCCCGCGCTGTCGAGGATCGCTGCGCGCATCGCCACGTCAAGATCGGCCCACAACTCTTCGATCACCGGCTCACCATTCTCGATCGCCATAGCGACCTGGCGAATGGCCGGAGGAACCTGGAAGCCCAGCAGCTCAGAGGCGCGAGAGAGGACCGTGCGCACTGCGGCAACCGTCAACGCCCATAGCTGGGAACGATCAACCACCCCGCCGGTGGTCAGGCGCGCGTACTCGGGGCGGTCAATGGTCTCCAGCCGATGAATACGAGTTTCATCCAGCGCCGGCGGTGCTGAGTCGGCCTTGATCGGTGACGTGGTCAACGCGCAATTCTCGATATGCCGTACACCGGTATCCCGCGCCACAGCGGCGTTGCCGCCATAGTCCGTCGACACCGCCAGCGCCCACAACTCGACGTTCGGGTTGCTCGCCATGCACATCTGCCCGTACGCGGTCATCGTCTGGGCTGGGTTGACCCAGCCGAACCAGCGGGCGTGAAAATCCTTGTCCAAACCAGGATCTGAAAAAACTAGCCGCGCGGAGCTGGGCAGAAACACCCCCGGCGGGATGAACCCGCTGCCCTCACTGCTCAACACCCATGCCTGCGGCCCTGACGGCGTCTTGAACATCCCGACGCACCAGTCGATGCACCCATAAACCCGCGAGGCGTGCATCAGCTCGTAGACCAGCTCCGAGGCCTTATCGAGCAACGGGTCAGGCGCCCCAGACTGCGCCCCTGCGATCGCGCCCGCCGCTGTGGCGCCGACACCCGAGGCGACCACACCCGGCGGAAGCGCTGTCCCCTGGCCCGGGCTGGCAGGTGGAGCTGGCGGCGGCGCGGGCGGCGGTGCGCCCGCCGCAGCTGGCGCGACCTGCCTGGGCTGCAAATCAGAGTTGAACGGAGGCAGCGGGCCAGCCGGAGCGGCCGCTGGCGGCATCATCGGCGCACCCATCGACCCCATGTGGCCGGCCGGAACACTCGCCGCCGACCCTGGCGACGCGACGTGCGCAGGCCCGCCAGCCGCCGACACCGGCGCGGGACCGGCCGAGACCGGCGTACTCGACGCACCCGTAGTCGAACTCAGGGGCTGCGCCGGAGGAGGAGCAACAGGCGGCGGCAACACCGAGCCCGTACCTAAGCCCGCATTGAACCCGCGGGAAAAGTCAGACGAGGTAGCCGCCCCCGGTGCGCCACCACCACCCGCAGCTGCAGACGGAAGACCGCCCGCCGCCGGCGACACAGAAGACGGCAGCGACGACGACAGCCCCGCATTGGAAGACAACGAACTAGGCGACAGACCACCGGTCCCCGCCGACGACAACCCGCTCGCAGACGGCGGCTTGAACCCACTCCCCACCGAGCCCAGCGACGAAGCGTCACCGCTGCCTCCAGACGACACAGGCGTCATCGGCGGAGTCATCGCCGGAGTGTTCGACTCCCATCGAGGCAAATTGTTAGCTTCAGCTGGAGTGCCCTTCAGCGCGTCGGTGGTGTCCGCGTTTCCGCCTGGGGTTTCTCCAGGCTCACCCGAACCCGTACCCGTTTCGCCGGGAGTCTTTCCCGGTTCTGAGGCACCGGGCGTTTCGCTGCCGGAATCAGTTGCGCCATCACTAGGTAGGTCGTCGCGAGGGTGGCCTGATTCGTTCCACTTGGGTAGGTCGCTGGTCGGACGTGACGGTGGTGGTGAACCATGCGGGTTGTCGAGTGCCTGGATGTTGTCTCCGTTGCCGCCGGTTTGGGTGGTGTGGTCGGCAGGGGTGATCTGGCCGCCACCGGGCATTTGGCTTGAGGGGGTGCCGCCGATGTTGGCGGCTTGCTCTGCGATAGACGCGGCGGTGTCAGTCCCTACAGCCAGCGCTTCCCCTTGCGCTGCGGTGATGACGGCTTCTATTGCTGCGTAGATGGCGGCCGTCGCCGCACCCGCGCCTAACGGCGAGGCCGCCAACGCTTGAAGTTGTTGCTTGAGCCGTTCGATCTCCTCATGGGCTTTGCGGTCGATCTCTTCGAGCCGGCCGCGGGCATGCCAGATCAGCTCAGCCGTTTCCTTGACCGCCTTGGCCATGTCGCCGTAGAGGTCCGAGTGATTGATCACCGTCTGTGCCGTGCGATACGAGCGCTCACACATCGCGTCGATCATCTGGCCTGAATTGGATCCGCCGAGGTCGTCGGCTGCGCGGCGGATCGCCGCTGCCGACGTGCTCAGGTCAGCACTTTTCTTGCTCAGCGCGCTCGCGGTGTCCGACCACGACTCCGGTGACGTCGCTGGCCAGGAGCCGCCGAGAATGCGCATTGAGTATGGCCGGGTCGGCATCCCTTGGCCAGCGGCAACCGCCGCTGAAGCCGGCATCAGCGAGTCCCCCCCATCCAACTACCAGCCGGCGCCGAGGTCGTCGCAAATTGTTTGGGGCCCGCCGTAGGCGATCATGCTGTCAATCCAAGCTGCCTTGTCGTAGTCCTCCGAAGGGCCGGGCGCGATGTTATTCACGAAAAGCCATAAGTCATCGACATAACGGTTCATTGTTCGTTCCAGTCGCGGCTGGACGCCGGGGTGCTCCGCGAGCACAGCTTCGGCTCGACCGACCCAATTTTCTGTGTCGTCAATAAACTTTGGTAGCCCAGCGTCCCTCGCCGTCGAGCCGGGTTCCCCCAGGCGAAACCAATCGTTGGAGACTTTGTTCTGTTCAACCATCAAGGGAGCGATTGCGGTGCAGAGTGCGCGGTCGGCCTGTTCAGTGGACGCCGGGTTGGATGATGCGGCGGGGTTGCCGGCCGAAGGTGCGGCAGTGTTGGAGCTGCTGGAGCGGGTCGTTAGGGCTACTACCAGCGCGGATGCCGCCAGAACCACGGCGAGGATGATGCCCGCGGCGGCGAGTGCCGTCCGCAGGCGTCCCGGGCGTGGGGGCCGCTGCAACTCCGGCGGAGGCGCCGGCGGGCCGTAGCCGGATGGGCCGGGGCCAGGAGGCGGCCCATAGGGGCCACCGTTCGGCGGCTGCACATATGCTTGGGTTTTCCCGCCCGCTGTCATACCTCCAGGGTAAACGGCCCCGGTGGGGTCTGGCACCGCCAAATTAGGCCCGATCCGCTCGGCACCTCCCCGTCAACACATGTTCGCGGCCTTTCACAGGTTGGCTGCCTACAGCTACCCCGGATCTGTAGCGGGCCCGCGCGGCACCTCAACGAGCCGCAGCGATGGCGCAGCATCGCGCCGCCGAATTTTGTGCACGGAGGGGCGTGGGCGCTGCGGTAGCGTTCGTGGTGGTCCGATCGCGCCCCCCGAGGTCGGAACCGGAAGGGCCCGACTCCTCCCACCTTTGGTCGGGCCCTTCCACTTAAAACTTTCGAACGGCATTTCTTGCCAACGCTTCTCGCGATCACAGTCAGTCTGTTTGCCCGGGCCGTGCCCCGTGCGTTAGTCAATCGGCGCGGGGTTTTGGGCCATAGGCTCGCCAAGGCCGATCTGAAAACATCGGTTCTGGCTCAGCGCTTTTCGGAGCTAGACCGGCGGATCAGATGTCGGTAATGCTGTAGTGGTCCCAGAACTCTTTGCGGGACAGCATCATTGCCTCGTTAGCAGCGGCGAACAGATCGTTGAGCTTCTTTTCCAACGCCAAGTTGGTCAGCGATGTGCGGGCAGCCTCGTGGATGAACAGTTCGAGGAGCCGGCCGTCGTCACCCAGGGTGAACCGCACATAGCCATCGGGGTCTTCGACCTCGGTGCGCAACGCCCCGAGCTGGGCGATCATCTTGTCGAGACGCTCCAGGGTCGCGGCCTGTTCCGCTTCGGAAAACTTGACCTTTTCCTCGTCGCCGAGGTCGTCGAACCCCCCGCCGCCCAACACTAGGCGCCGTCCTTCGGTGCGACGGTCGTGATACGGCGGATCAGCGGAGCGCTACTGCGCTGAGGTGCGTCGTCGTTGGGCGGAGGGTCATCATCCTTGCGATCCGGTGCGGTTGACGACACTGCGATCCTGTCAGCAGTCACCTTGCCGGTCACCGATTCTGTGTGCGGAAGATCCTTGCCCACAACCTGTTTGGGCTTTGCATTGCGTTCGTCGGCCCCGCCGCCCTGGCCCGCACCCCCTGGCATGCCGGCCATCGGCATGCCTCCCATCGGCATCATGCCGCCGCCCGGGCCCATCGTGGGGCTCACCGGTGGAGGCAGCGATCCACCGGTGGGCAAGGTTGGCGGGGTGGGGTTGGGGCCCGTGGAGGGCATCACCGGCGGCGTCGACGGTGCCCCGCCGGAGGCCGGCGACGTCATCCCGCCGCCACCGCCGCCGAAGCCGCTCATGTCATCGAGCGGCGCATCATCTAGGCCCAGGTCCTCGGTGCCGATGTCGTCGAGCTCGGGTTGCATCAACCCCGACAGCCCTTGAGTAGCCGCACCCATCGCCTGCGTTCCGGCCTGAATCAGCGATTCGGGCGCCTTCATCACCGATGACATCGCGCCGCCCAACAGTCCCCCGGCCGCCCCGAGAACCGTGGGGATCATGCTGGGAAGCATCGAGGCCAGCTGACCGGCCATATCCTGTGACCCGGGCTCTCCCGGCGTCGCTTCGCCCGGCAGACCCGTTCCTTCCCCCGCTGCCGCCGCGGCAGCCGCCTCGTCGGCGGGAACGTCGGGGATACCGTCACCGTCCAGATCAACCTCACCGGCGGTGGTGGCCTCTGTGGTGGCGTAGTAGCCGCCGAAGCCTTGCGCGGTTTGGGCCTCCATCTGAGCTTTCTGCTCCACCGCGTTGGCCAGCGGCACCGCGTACATGCCGCCGGTCTGCGCGTTAGCCTGCGCCAACGTCTGCAGCTGGTGGTTCATCGCTTGAAACGCGTCCGGACTCGGAATGTCGCTGCGGGCCTGAGCGACCTCTTGAGCATGGCGATTGGCCTGCTCGGCGACCGTCTCGGCGCGCTGGCCGGAGGTTTCCAACGCATTGGCGTATTTGATCAGGTGCCCGCGCACCACGTCGGTGGCCACCGGGCTATCCCAATTGTCGGGGAGACTATCGGCGACCGACCGTACCGCGGCTGAGGCGTCGCGGGCCGAGCCGGCGACCTGGCGCCATCCAGAGATGAACGCTTCACCGCTGGCGGGGTCACCGGAGTGCACCGCATTGGAGATGATCTCGGCGGGCGCCGCAGGTGGCGCGGCCAGCACTGGACGCGCGTCGGGAGGGACCGGCGGCGACGGGGGCGCCCAACCCGACACGGCGGCGCCCTCACTGGCGGTGTTGAGGCTGGAGATTTTGGTCGCATTGGCCGCGTCTTTGGCGGTGAAACCCGCCGCGACGTTGGCCAGCTGCTCGGCGGTGGCGGCTAGCCCTGCCGCCTGTTCGACCAGGACGCTGGCCAAGGTGCTGCCCGCAGTGGTCAGCCTGCCCGCAGCGCCGACCGACGCCGGATCAGCGGCCAGTGGAGGATGCTCGGGGTTGGCTGTTGTCAGCTCCGACAGCGCGGCGGTGATCCGTTGTGCTGCCGAGACCAGTCCACTCGGGTCAACAGAAACCATCGGTCTAGAGATTCCTCAGTCGGTCACGGGCGGCGGCCAGGTCCCTTTGGGTGGGGAAATCTGCGTAGCAGACGGGATCGAGCTTGGCGTCCTCCATCTGCTCGCGCAGTGCCACCTGCCCCTGAAGATACGCCACGTCGGCACAGGCCACGATTCGCTGAGATAACTCATACATGGTGTCGAGCATGGCTTTGGGTTCGAGCTGAACGCCCAGGATGTGCCCCTTGACGGCATTTCTGACCAGGACCGCATCGTCGGGGGTCCTGGCTAGGAACGCCTGCTCGCTCAGCGGCAGGTTGTCATTGCTGGTCAACTCGGAGGTTTTCTGCGTTGATTTCGTCGCGGGTGACGAAGTTGGCCGCTTCGCGGCGCAACCCGATCGCGGCGCTGCGGTGGGTGTGTTCGTGGTGGAGCAGCGCGGCGTCGCGGTTGATCATCAAGTCCGACACCGCCGACTTGAACTGGTGCATGATCGGGCCGAAGGTGTTGACCGCGGCCAGGATCTCGGCGCTGGCCTCACGAGCGGGCGCGATCTGGTCGGCGACATCGTCGTGCTGGTTGGCGACGGTGCGCATCACCTGAGGGTCGATATGAATCGGGTCGGTCATCTCATAGCTCCTTCGATCTAGATATTGTCGCGATTTTTTGCCGCCGCGTCATACGTCAGCCGCTATCCGATGGGGGTGGGCACCGGTGCGCTGGCCAGCGGCGCGGGGTTAGCCGGGTCGGTGGCCGGGGAGGCCGGTGGGATGGGCACTGGCGTGGGAGCCGGGGTGGGTGCTGGTGCGCCGACTGCGCTGGGATCGAGCCAGCCCAGGAAGCCCGGGCTGGAGGCAATCATCGACGCCGGCACAACCTGGCCATCTTGGAGCGCCTTCACCGAGCTCAGCGCGACCGCGTAATGGTCGTTGAACACCGCGAGCATGCCGGCTGACAGGCGCGACGGATCGACCGGAGCGGTCACCGGAGTGCCCGGCGGGGGCAGCTCGAGGTGCTGTTCGCGATAGGCCTCCTCGAGTGGCTTGCCGTCGAGGTGGGCCTTGACGGCCTGGGCCAGCTCTGGGGTGCGTGCATTGGCGGTCGAGCCGTCCGGCAGCGTGATTGCCGTCGGCGGCGGAGGGGGCGGGCCCGGTGCAGCCGGTGGGGCGCCCTCCCCGGGCGTGCCCGCGGGCACCGGCTCCGGCGGGGTGCCCGATTGCGGCGTCGTGGACGGGGTTTCCCCGGGCACGGGCTCGGGTGCGTGGTCGTGCTCGTCCTTGTCCTCGTCGAGCTCGTCGTCTTGGTCCTTCTCCTTGTCCGACTCGGCGCTGGGGTCGGGTTCCTCACGGCGGGCTTGCTCGCCCAGCTGGGAAGCCAGACCGGCCAGTGGCGCAGCGGCTCCGGTGAGAGCATCGAGAGGGCTGCCGCCACCTAATCCGCCTCCCGGAGGGAAAGCCCCCATCGCGGCCGGCAACGCGGAGGCCAGCCCCGCCAGCGGGTCAGCGCCCATTGGCCCGCCCATCCCCAAATCCGACAACATCGGATCGGGCATCGGCTCCATCGGCCCCAGCCCCGCATCCGTGAGCGCGGGATCGGCAAGAGCGGGATCGCTGACCGGGGGCGCAGGAGCCGGAGTCGCAGGTCCCGGTTGGGCGTTGGGGTCAGTGGGAGTCTCGCTCCCGGTGTCCGGGGAGGCGCCGTCCATGTCGTAGAGGGCGGCCAGCGCCGACGCCGCCTTGGCCTGATCCTCGGCAGTCAAAGTCCCCGACTGCAGTACCTCGCCGATCGCGGCGACCTGACTGCGCAGGAACTTCAAGAACGCCTGCTCGCCCGCCGGAGTGTCCAGAGACATCGCCGGGTTGTTGACCGCCTCGACGATCTTCTGCTGGATGTCGTTGAGCTTCTGCTGGCCCTCAGCGGTCGTGGTCCGGGCGCTCAGCATCGCCTCGGTCAACTTGCCCTCAGCCTCGCTGAGTTGGCTGTAGCGGTCCTTCATCTCGTCGTGCAGCTTGCGTACCGCGTCAGCGGTGCGCCCCGACTGCTGCTCATCGGTCGCCACGCCGGGCTGGCTGCCCGGAGGCGGTGTGGCGGGCCGCCGCTCAGATCCCACGACGTCTCCGTTGGCGTTGTAGTAGGTGCGCTTGCCTGTTGCTGGATCGTCCACGTAGGAGGAGGCCAGCGGGGCGACCTGCTGGCCTTGAGCGTTGACCGGCACATACTGGCCGGCCTCGTTGCGCCGGAACTCCGGGAAGAACGGCTGACCGGCCTTGCCGTCGCCACCGAGGAGCGACACCGAGCCATCGCTGTTCATCACGTAAGTGTTGCCGTTGTCGCGATAGGCCAACGAGCCATCGGTCGGTACCCGCGTGCCGTCGCTGAAGACGAGATAGCGGTCGGCGCTCGGGTCAGAGGTGTTGAACCGCATACCAGGATCGCCATAGGCGGCTTGGGCCTTGTCCAACACCGTGTTCCAGTACGGGTCCGAGGGGCTGATGTTGGGGGCAAACGCTCCCCCGTCGGCACGCCAACCCGGATCCCAGCCCATACCGACCCCTGCGACCGGCTTGGCATGCCAGGACACCAGCTCATCGAACTTGCGAGCGTCGGTCATCGTAACCTCTTCTGCATTAACAGCATTAACAGCATTGACGATGGCGTGCCTGGCGCGGTACTGAAATCAGAAGTGATCACGGGAGATCGTCTCTTCGAGATCGCGCGGCGCTGCGAACTCCGGTGGCCGCTGCGGGGTGGAGTCACCGCCGAAGACTTTCTTCGCCCGCGTAGCGAGATCCAAGATTTGACTGGCTTGTTGCTGCAACCCAGACTCCACGGCCACATCCTTTCCTCGGGCGGAACAACTACGAGCCTAAAGCCGCGCCGATCCCCCTCCGTGCACGATTTTCCGGGCTAGGTGGCCACCGGGCGGCGCGCGATAAACCCTGGCGGCATCGGCGCGATACGCACCACATCACCGGTCTGAGGGGCGTGCACTACCTGTGTCGACGAGATCGCCAACATGACATGACCCGGGCCGCGGCCGTCATAGGACGCCTTGGGAAAGATCAGATCACCGGCGCGGACCTCACCAGGAGGCACGGCCACCCCCTGATTCACTTGCGTATAGGTGTCGGGCCCCAGCTGCACGCCGGCTTGACGCCACGCCCACCCCGTGAGCCCCGAGCAGTCAAAGACTGAAGGGCCCTTGGCTCCCCACACATACGGGCGGCCCAGCTTCGACAACGCCGCCTGCACAGCCTGCCCACCCCTACCAGGAGGGATATCGCGGCCCGTGTCGATCCTGGGCGACGGTCGTCGCCCACCAGATCCGCCACCTCTGGAGCTACCACCAAACCCGCCCCCGCCCATAGGGATTCCCCCGAATCCACCACCGCTTTGTGGCATCGACAGGCCTGAGCCGCCGCCGAATGGTGAGCCGCTTCCTGCGCCCCCACCGCCGCGGCCGCCGTAGGCCATCGACCGCAGCATCGCCGCCATCTGCGCGTCGCGGGTTTTGTATGCCTGGACGACTTGTTGTTGTTGGGCGACGCGCTGGCGCAGGGCGACCAGTAGTGCTTTCTGGCCGGCGGGGGTGTTGGTGAACGGGGCCAGTCCGTTGGTGTCTGCGGCGGCGCCGTTGACCACGCCGCCGGAGCTGGTGCGGCCGGTGCGATCGGAGCGGGCGGCGTCGTCGAGCTGGGTGCTCAGTGCCCGGTCGTTGCCGGCCAGGGTGTCCAAGGCCGGGCCCGCGCCGCCGGCGAAGGTGGAGTAGTTGGTGGCCAGCTGCCCCGACAACGGCGCCATCTGCGCCTGCGACGTGCCCACCAGTTCCCTGGCGCCGGAGAGCTTGATGACCGAGCCCGCAGCCGGGCCTTGCCCGGAGGCCGGTGGATCACCGAACAGCGAATACGCGCGGCCCAGCACCTCACCGACCTGAGCCACCACCGCGCCAACCGACACGAAACCAGTATCAGCGACCCAGACCAACCCCCCAGACACAAAATCCGGAAGCTGGTGGCACCGCGCAGGCTGCTACCCGTTACGTGCGCACGTAGCCGCCGCCCTTGGTCGCGATGTGCACGTGATCGAAATGGTTCGCGGTGGCGCCGCCGCGGCCTCCCATCGGTTCACCGCCCCCGGGGCCGTAATACGTCGCTTGCCGCCAGATCGCGTGGTCGACGCCGAGTGCCTCTTTGTTGGCCATCACAAACGACAGCACTTCATCCCCCAGGGCCTTTCCCTGCGGGGTATTCCAATTGGGAATCATCACATCCAGAGCGAGCCCGTTGGGGTGCCACTTCAACGAGTCGGCGCGCACGCCGCCTATTTCCCGGATCTGCGGAAACGCCGCCGAGACAGCGCGATTGGTGAGCACGGAGAACTTCTGCAGCCCGTTCTCGGGAGCCTTGCCTGGTGGCAGCTGGCCCTGGATAGCTCTGGCGACAATGCTTCCGGCATCCAAGGCTCCCAGCGGGCCGCGGCCCCCCGGTCGCGTGCTCGACAGCAGGCGGGTGCCGCTGCCGCCAAGTCCAGACAACCCAGAGAGCCCCTGAAGTCCACTCAGCGGCGACCCCATTTGTGGCATCGACAGGCCTGAGCCGCCGCCGAATGGTGAGCCGCTTCCTGCGCCCCCACCGCCGTAGGCCATCGACCGCAGCATCGCCGCCATCTGCGCGTCGCGGGTTTTGTATGCCTGGACGACTTGTTGTTGTTGGGCGACGCGCTGGCGCAGGGCGACCAGTAGTGCTTTCTGGCCGGCGGGGGTGTTGGTGAACGGGGCCAGTCCGTTGGTGTCTGCGGCGGCGCCGTTGACCACGCCGCCGGAGCTGGTGCGGCCGGTGCGATCGGAGCGGGCGGCGTCGTCGAGCTGGGTGCTCAGTGCCCGGTCGTTGCCGGCCAGGGTGTCCAAGGCCGGGCCCGCGCCGCCGGCGAAGGTGGAGTAGTTGGTGGCCAGCTGCCCCGACAGTGGTGCCATCTGGGCCTGCCCGGAGCGCACCAGGTCCCCGGCGCCCGAGAGCTTCATCACCGAGCCCGCGGCGGGTCCTTGCCCGGAGGCCGGCGGGTCGCCGAACAGTGAGTGCGCGCGGCCCAGCACCTCACCGACCTGAGCCACCACCGCGCCAACCGACACGAAACCAGTATCAGCGACCTCGCCGGGCCGTCCGGACACGGCTGTAGGTTGCCAAATTGCGTGTCATTTGTCCGTGCATCGACCAGGTGCGACGCGGCATTGCCATTGAAATATCGGCCGGGTGTTGCCATCTAAATGTCGAATCCTATAACCAGACGGTTGTCCAAGAAATCGGTCGGCTCAACGGATGACATCTCACACCGGGTCGTTTCTGGGCAGCATCTAAGCTGGCCCACCGTAATTCCGCGTGTTCTTCCAGAATCACGGTGGCCACCTATGTGGCTTCCGCCAGGCCGGTGGATGCGCGACATACGACCTTTAAGTTATGAGCAGGTCACTCGTGGTTTCTCGCCGCATTATCTCCACCCACGGTGGAGATAACTGCCAGCTAGCCTCATCAGTCGGCGCACGTGCAGCCGCAGCCCAGCCGCCGATAACACCCGATTACGTCGCGCGTGGCCCCCCACACTGCTGTCGCACGGATCGGTGTCGGAGCCGACTGTCATGATGCTTGCCGGCGCGGACCAATACGCCCTGGCGGCTACCGCTTATCACGTGCTGACCGGCTCACCGTTGTACCACCTAATCCTGCCGTGGTCATCAGCAGGCACGCTGCACCGCCAGCGCTGGCGGACACGCGAGCCGAGCTCGCCAGTCTCGACCCGGTGCTGGCGCAGCCCTCGCAAGAAAGAACCCCGCTGACCGCTTCGCGCGGTGTTCGGACTTCGCTAGCGCGTTCGCTGAACAGGTCAAGTCCGATGCGCCCCCTCTGCCGACTGCTTAGCCGCACACGCCTTGCAACCCGATCCTGCGGCACGACTACCGATTTGGGCTGGCCGCTGCCGGGACGGCATATGCAGTGGGCGCTGCGGACGAACCCGTACTCGGCTCGTTCGCCGTCCTGACTAACCCTGTCGGCGACGGCGACAATCGGAGTCAAGGAATTCCCTCCGACGCATCCACACCCAGTTCCACGGTGCTTGCCGGAAAACTGGAACCACTCCTTACGTAATTGCAAGGTGTACAACTCATTTCGGCGTGTCGAGAGCATCTTAGTAGAAGATTTGATCAATCACATCCAGTCCTCAGTGTCCACACAGGGACTCGTGGTGCAGTAGTTGTGGTATGCGGATCGCCCGCTTTGATAGATACGGGGATGTGACCCAGTGCCTCATGTCAATCCAGCACTGCGTGGACACCCACGGCAGCTGGATGCGCGCACAGCATCTTGCACCCACGACTGTGCAGTGCACTAGTGGATTCCTCTGTCGCGATTCGCGATCGATGCGAATCGCCACCGGACACAGTTAGCCGCTGGGCAACAGCACGTCGGGAACAGAGACTCGAAAGGAGCAGGCAACGGTCGAACAAGTAACGCAGGCGTCTTCGACGGAGCCACCGCAGCAGCCCCGCGGCAGGTTGTCAGCAGTTTCACCCAATACCGCGACGCGGAGCACGCGCGATGTCGCGGTGGTGCGCACCGAGCGTGGTGATCTACCGGTGCGGAGATCCGCGAGGATCTCCCGCGGCCAGGAGGACAGGTTCTAGTGCAGGCATTCACAATTGACCAGTAACCGTCAGGTCGGTTCGCGCGTTCTGCGATCAAATGGAGAAACAACATCCGGCTCGATAGGAAGGAATGATGACTAAATATTCGAACGGCTCGGAGTCGGTGGACGGCGTCGCCCAACGCCTGATGGCGGAATTCGACGGGATCCTGCCAAAGAGGCAGGTGGCCGGCACCGTGCTGCAGGCTGTCTCCGAACTCGACGGGGAGGTGCCACCCGGTGCCTTACCCCAAATGCTGCACCAGCTCGCTCAGCAGCGGTTGGACAGCTCGATCCCCGAGGCGTGGCCCGTATCAGCCACCCCAGGTGACCGCCGCTGATCTCATCTCCTTGGATATTCGGGCTGCTGACCACTCGCAATCGCTGCCGGTGACGAACCGACGTCCGGGAGACGCGTCGTGTCCGAGCGGCAGAGCCCATCCGTGCCGACGGGGAACCGCTAATCGATGCCGTGGCAATTGGGTTGTGCGGCAACGACAGGAAGATCGCGGCCGGACCACCCGGGGAACCCTGACATGTCCACGCGCCCAATGAAATGGAGGCACACCGTGTTCACAAAACTCGACGACATGGTCGCCAACGGAGGCGCGCGCCTACTGCGATCCCGCCGGCTCATGCGCGCTCCGATCTGGATATACAAAGCCCGAGCCGGGGCACTAGTGGGCTCACGGACACTGATGCTCGAACACATCGGGCGCAAAACGGTTGCGTCCAGCAGAGTGGTGTACGAGTCGGACCTGATTAGTAGCGCCGGCGTGTCGTAGCCGAATGATTGAAGGTCATCGCGTGATTCTTCGAGAGACCCGTCAAAGTCACTCGAGCAAAGAAAGAACACACGCGATGACCGCTGCCCACAATATCGACCTGCCCGCCGTGCTGGCCGAACGACTCACCACCACCCATCCCGACGTGCTGCGCGAACTGCTCGCCACGTTCATCCACACCCTGATGGGAGCTGAGGCCGACGCCCTGTGCGGAGCGGGCTACGGCGAGCGCAGCACCGAGCGCACCAACTCCCGCAACGGCTACCGTCACCGCCAGTTCGACACCCGCGCAGGGTCTTTGGATCTCGCGATTCCCAAGTTGCGGCAGGGCTCCTACTTCCCGGACTGGCTGCTGGAACGCCGCAAACGCGCCGAGCGGGCCCTGACCACGGTGGTCGCCACCTGCTACCTACTCGGAGTCTCGACGCGGCGGATGGACAAGCTCGTCGAGACGTTGGGCATCACGTCGCTGTCGAAGTCTCAAGTCAGCGTGATGGCCAAGGAGCTCGACATCGCCGTGGAGGCGTTCCGGACCCGACCGCTGGACGCCGGCCCGTACACGTTCGTGGCCGCCGACGCCCTGGTGCTCAAGGTGCGTGAGGGCGGGCGGGTGGTCAATGTGCACGCCCTGATCGCCACGGGTGTCAACGCCGAGGGCTACCGGGAGATCCTCGGCATCGACGTCACCACGGCTGAGGACGGGGCCGGCTGGTTGACGTTCTGGCGGTCGTTGACCGCCCGCGGCCTGTCCGGGGTCAAACTGGTCACCAGCGACGCCCATGCCGGACTCGTCGCCGCGATCGGCGCGACACTACCCGGCGCGGCCTGGCAGCGTTGCCGCACGCACTACACGACGAATCTGATGGCCGTCACTCCGAAGGCGTCGTGGCCGTGGGTGCGGACCCTGTTGCACTCGGTGTTCGACCAACCCGACACTGAATCGGTTGCTGCCCAATACGATCGGATCATCGATGCGCTCGCCGACAAGCTCCCCAAGACCGCCGAGCACTTGGAAGCTGCCCGGCCGGATCTGCTCGCGTTCACCGCGTTTCCCAAGCAGATCTGGCGCCAAATCTGGTCGAACAACCCCCAAGAGCGACTGAACAAGGAGATCCGGCGGCGCACCGACGTCGTCGGCATCTTCCCCGACCGGGGCGCTCTGATCCGCCTCGTCGGTGCCGTGCTGGCCGAACAGCACGACGAATGGGCCGAGTCCCGGCGCTACCTCGGACTCGACGTGCTGAGCAAATCCCGCGCCGTCAACGACACCCCGTCAGAACAGGAGGACACCCCCGCGGCACTGACCGCCTGAACCATCACCACGAAGAATCACACGACGACGTCGTACACCACGTCCATGGACTTGACCGATCAACGTTGACTGCCGCGTGGACGTGGGCCGGTTGGCGGCACCGGTCCGCTATGGACTGGCGGCGACGCTTGAGGTTGCCCCGACCATCAGAGTCGACATCCACCAAGAAGTACGTCAACAATTGCAGGTCCGACTGCGCACCAGGACCCGCCGACACGCGTGTCGAGGTCGAAAGACTGCGGCCCTTTCCCACCAGCCAGCAACGACGCGCGATACCGCCACATTCTCCGAGGCCTCAGTACGAGCGGGCGTTGTCCCACAGCCGAACAGCGGTGGTCGAGACTGGCGGACTGAGGGTGGCATCGACGTTATCTACGTAGGAAGACAGTAGTTGATGACAAATGGATCACGGTCGAGTTGAGATGTGGTGTCATGCAACCGCTGTCGGGGATGGCGCTGTCATCCTGGATCCGTGGCGCCTAGGACAGCGAGGAAGACCGACAGCAGGCTGGCCGCTCGGCTCGCGGCGCTCGCCTCGCTGGGCGCCGCGGTCATCCACTTCGCCGTCGTACCCACCCACTGGCAGGAGTGGATGCCCGCTGGCGTGTTCTTCACATCGATCGCCCTCTTCCAACTGCTCTGGGCGCGGCTGGTTCTCACACGAACCACGACTCCTGTGCTTGCTGCCGGCATCATGGTCAACCTTGGAGCCATTGCTCTGTGGGCCGTGTCCAGGACCGTGGGAGCCCCGTTCGGCCCCCACGCTTGGGAAGCAGAGTTGGTCCAAGCCGCGGACCTTTGCGCTCTGCTGCTTCAGATCTACGTCGTGATGGGCGCCAGCTGTGTGTGGTACCGCGGCCTGCAAGGACAGCCGGTACCGGGGTTCGGCAGCGCATTAGTGCTCATGGGCGCCGTCGGTGTCGTGACGCTGGCGTCCACGGTGGGGGTTGCTTCAGGACTGCAGCACGGCCATGCGCCAGCGAGCGCAGACGGTGGCCACCACGGGACGACCCCCGAGGATGGGCACGGCGAGCACGACGCGACCACCTCCGACGATGCGCATAGCGATCACCAAGGCGCTGGCGCCGAGCCCGCGGAGGGCAATGATCATGGGACGAGCAGCGAGCATGTTCAAAGCCCTGACAGCAATCACGAGCCGGCCGCCCCGCCGCCGGTCAACGAGCCTGCCGGCGAGTCGGCTGCACCGGCGACGGCAGAAGTTCCGGCCCCACCCGCGGTGCCTGCGCAGGACGACCACGGCGATCATGATCACCGCGAGTAAACACCTGACTTCTCCGCTCGTGTGAGCACAGGCGTCAAACTAAGCTAACGCATCTCTGAGACCGGTCCTGAGCCGGCACGTGTCCTGGACCTCGAAGCCGGCCTTTAGCCGGATCATTCAAGCGCCGCCGTGTCGGTGACCGCGACGATTCACGGCATGAGCACGACTTCTCCGACATCGACGGCGGCTACCGCGGCCCAGGCGGTGGCCCGCTACGGCTACGTGCCGTTCATGCTGATCGGCCTCAACGGCGCCGGCATCGTCTTCACCGCCGGCGGCGCCCAGAAGTACTGGCTGCTGGCCGTCCTGGTCGTCGCGATCACGACGACGTTCCTGGTAGAGCTGGTCATTCCGTATGACACCGCGTGGAACCGTGACCGGGCCGACAGCACGCGCGACCGCATCCACGTCGCGGTCAACGAAACCCTCATCCTGGCAAGCGTGGCCACCATCCCGCTGCTGGCCGCGATCGTCCCCGCACCGCCGTTGTGGCCACACAGCTGGCCATTCATCGCACAGGTCCTCGCCGCGATCCTGGTCGCGGACCTCGGCATCACCGTCGTACATCTGGCCAGCCACAAGATCGGTGTGTTGTGGCGTTTTCACGCGGTGCACCACAGCATCACCCGGTTCTACGGGCTCAACGGCCAGATGAAGCACCCCCTGCACCAAACCGTTGAGATGGCAGCCGGTGTCGCACCGCTGATCCTGATCGGACTGCCCGTCGACGTAGCCTCCGTGCTGGCGCTGGCGGTGGCAATCCAGCTGCTGCTGCAGCACTCCAACGCCGACTACCGCATCGGGCCCGCCAAGTACGTCTTGGCCCTCAACGAAGGCCACCGCTTCCACCACCTCAAATGGGCCGGCGTCGGCGACGTCAACTTCGGCCTGTTCACCCTGGTGTGGGACCACCTGATGCGCACTCCACCCGGCAATTCGACTCCACCCAGCTCGGCATGGCCGCCAAACCCGACTACCCCACCAGCTATCTGCGGCAGATGATCTACCCGTTCACCCACGCCAGCGGCCGCAGCCTCAAACCCTTGACCACGGCCACGACGGCCGACGGAAACGCGCCGATACCGCCATCCGGCCAAGGCTCGACGTATCGTCTGTAGCCGTCGGGCCCCCGATTCACCGGTGCAGCGTGGCTCGACCCGCTAGACGGTATGAGGGCTGACTCGAGGCCGAAGGCCTCGGGCTGCAATCGGACGTGGGTTGCCGGTGACGAGTGAACACTCGCACTGGTAGAGCCACAGTTGCAGATCAGGAGGCCTCCGGTGAGTTTCAACGGTACGAGTGTCGGGTTGGACGTGCATGCGCTTTCGGTGGTTGCGCATGCATTTGATGAAGAGACGGGTCGGGTCGAGCGGGCGCGATTGTGTCCCGATCACGGCGAGATCCTGGACTGGTTGCACAGACTGCGAGGTCCCTTGCGGGTGGCCTACGAGGCCGGGCCGACGGGGTTCGGGCTGGCCCGGGCATTGACTGATGCCCAGATCGACTGCGTGGTCGCGGCACCGTCGAAGTTGATCCGCCCGGCTGGGGATCGGATCAAGACCGATGCCCGCGATGCCGCGCACCTGACCCGGCTTCTGCGGTTGGGCGAAATAACCGCGGTCACGGTTCCCGAGGCTGAGGTGGAGGCGGTGCGCGATCTGGTGCGGGCCCGCGAGGACGCCCGCGCCGATCTGATGCGGGTGCGGCACCGGCTGTCCAAGCTGCTGTTGCGCCAGGGCCGGGTGTACTCGGGCGGGAACGCCTGGACCGGGGTCCACGAAACCTGGCTGCGGCGGCAACGATTCGATGACCCCCATACCAGGGCGGCCTTCGACCATCACTTTGACGCGGTCCTGTCGGCGACTGCGGCGAGGGATCGTCTCGACGAGCAGATCGTTGCGGTCGCGGCCTCATCGCGATGGTCTGATCCGGTTGATCGGCTGGGGTGTTTGCGTGGGATCTCCGCATTAACCGGGCTGGCGTTGTCGGTGGAGATCGGTGATTGGACCCGGTTCACCGGTGCCTCGATCGGCGCCTACGTCGGATTGGTGCCCACCGAATACTCCTCGGGGGCCTCTCGGGTGCAGGGTTCGATCACCAAGGCCGGCAATGCCCATGTCCGGCGGTTGTTGATCGAATCGGCCTGGCACCACCGGGCGGCGTACCGCAATCCCGGTCCTGCGATGCGAGCCCGCTGGGCCAAGGTCGACCCCGCGCTCAAGGACCGCGGCCATGCCGGCAACCGACGCCTGCACCAACAATGGTGCCGATTCAACGAACGCAAGAAGCCTCACGTCGTGGCCAACGTCGCGGTCGCCCGTCAACTGGCCGGTTGGTGCTGGTCGCTGGCCACGCTGGCCTAAGCGTGGCCGTCCAAACTTGATTGGAGTCGGTCGGTCGACGGCGAGGTAGGCGAACTGGATCTGCGTTACAGCTATGAGCAACAACAGCATTCGATGAATGTTGATGTGACGCCCGTCCCTAGAGAGCAGCCACCGTTCGCGCCGAACCATCGTCTTGCGGTATCCAACCCGCGTATATCAGTCTGACACCCACCGTCGTTGATCAACGACCGCCGCGACACCGACTGACCCCGATCAAACGAAAGCCGCCCCGGCATCAAAACCGGGGCGGCTTTCACCTGCCTATTGACAAACGATGCCTACATATCAGCTGTACTGACCACGGACGTTAGGTACGGCGTGGCGTGGTGACATAACGAAGACCTCCGAGTGAAGTGCGAGCTGTCTAGGAACGCACCAACTCACTTCGGAGGTCTTCGTGTCTCACCGTAATGCCCCTCTGTCAGAAACTGGTCGTCTGCGCCTGGCTCGATGCATCGTTGAGGACGGCTGGTCGCTACGCCGAGCCGCTGAACGGTTCCAGGTCGCGGTGACCACGGCGGCCCGCTGGGCCGGCCGCTACCGCGAGCTCGGTGAGGCGGGCATGGTCGATCGCAGCTCACGACCGCATCGCAGTCCTGGCCGCACTCCCACGCGCACCGAACGGCGGATCATCAAGGTCCGGGTCATCCGCCGGTGGGGTCCGCATCGGATCGGCTACCTGCTCGGACTGCATCCCTCCACGGTGCACCGGGTGCTGACCCGCTACGGACTGGCCAGGCTGCGCTGGCTGGACCGGCCCACCGGTGCGGTGATCCGGCGGATAGAGCCTGCTCGGTGCGGCGATCTGGTCCATGTCGATGTGAAGAAACTGGGCAAGATCCCCGACGGTGGAGGCTGGCGGATGCTGGGCCGTTCGGTAGGTAGGCGTCATTCCCAAGCCCACCGTTCGGTACGCAGCACCTCGCGCCATCCTGCGATTGGCTACCACTTTCTACACACCGCCATCGATGGCCACTCGCGACTGGCCTACAGCGAGATGCTCGCTGACGAACGCAAGGAAACCGCCGCGGCATTCTGGTCGCGTGCGCACGCGTGGTTCACCGAATGCGGTATCACTGTTCGAAAAGTATTGACTGACAACGGTTCCTGCTACCGATCGCATACCTTCAAGGAGGCCCTGGGTCCGATTCAACACCGCCGAACTCGACCGTATCGGCCGCAGACCAACGGCAAGGTAGAGAGATTTCACCGCACCCTGGCCGACGAATGGGCCTACGCGCGGCTTTACACCAGCGATGCTGAACGCTGCGCCGAATACCCGCGCTGGCTACACACCTACAATCACCACCGCGGCCACACCGCACTCGGCGGCCAACCACCAGCCACCCGCGTACCTAACCTCTCAGGTCAGTACAGCTGATATGTAGGCATCGTTTGTCAATAGGCAGGTGAAAGCCGCCCCGGTTTTGATGCCGGGGCGGCTTTCGTTTGATCGGGGTCAGTCGGTGTCGCGGCGGTCGTTGATCAACGACGGTGGGTGTCAGACTGATATACGCGGGTTGGATACCGCAAGACGATGGTTCGGCGCGAACGGTGGCTGCTCTCTAGGGACGGGCGTCACATCAACATTCATCGAATGCTGTTGTTGCTCATAGCTGTAACGCAGATCCAGTTCGCCTACCTCGCCGTCGACCGACCGACTCCAATCAAGTTTGGACGGCCACGCTTAGGCCAGCGTGGCCAGCGACCAGCACCAACCGGCCAGTTGACGGGCGACCGCGACGTTGGCCACGACGTGAGGCTTCTTGCGTTCGTTGAATCGGCACCATTGTTGGTGCAGGCGTCGGTTGCCGGCATGGCCGCGGTCCTTGAGCGCGGGGTCGACCTTGGCCCAGCGGGCTCGCATCGCAGGACCGGGATTGCGGTACGCCGCCCGGTGGTGCCAGGCCGATTCGATCAACAACCGCCGGACATGGGCATTGCCGGCCTTGGTGATCGAACCCTGCACCCGAGAGGCCCCCGAGGAGTATTCGGTGGGCACCAATCCGACGTAGGCGCCGATCGAGGCACCGGTGAACCGGGTCCAATCACCGATCTCCACCGACAACGCCAGCCCGGTTAATGCGGAGATCCCACGCAAACACCCCAGCCGATCAACCGGATCAGACCATCGCGATGAGGCCGCGACCGCAACGATCTGCTCGTCGAGACGATCCCTCGCCGCAGTCGCCGACAGGACCGCGTCAAAGTGATGGTCGAAGGCCGCCCTGGTATGGGGTCATCGAATCGTTGCCGCCGCAGCCAGGTTTCGTGGACCCCGGTCCAGGCGTTCCCGCCCGAGTACACCCGGCCCTGGCGCAACAGCAGCTTGGACAGCCGGTGCCGCACCCGCATCAGATCGGCGCGGGCGTCCTCGCGGGCCCGCACCAGATCGCGCACCGCCTCCACCTCAGCCTCGGGAACCGTGACCGCGGTTATTTCGCCCAACCGCAGAAGCCGGGTCAGGTGCGCGGCATCGCGGGCATCGGTCTTGATCCGATCCCCAGCCGGGCGGATCAACTTCGACGGTGCCGCGACCACGCAGTCGATCTGGGCATCAGTCAATGCCCGGGCCAGCCCGAACCCCGTCGGCCCGGCCTCGTAGGCCACCCGCAAGGGACCTCGCAGTCTGTGCAACCAGTCCAGGATCTCGCCGTGATCGGGACACAATCGCGCCCGCTCGACCCGACCCGTCTCTTCATCAAATGCATGCGCAACCACCGAAAGCGCATGCACGTCCAACCCGACACTCGTACCGTTGAAACTCACCGGAGGCCTCCTGATCTGCAACTGTGGCTCTACCAGTGCGAGTGTTCACTCGTCACCGGCAACCCACGTCCGATTGCAGCCCGAGGCCTTCGGCCTCGAGTCAGCCCTCATACCGTCTAGCCGGCCTCGCCGCGGTCGACGGCAACGACAGACGGCTCCACCACTTTCGGCTGGGACCAACAGACGGACGCGCCCCCGATTTTGGCGGTTGTGCAAGCCCGAGGAGCCAGCTTTTAGTGCCAGCTTTATCGAATATTCATCGAAGGACTAAGAAAGCTAAACGACTCAAGAGCACTCTTGAAGGCATACCCGTGAACGGTGCACCGTCGCCCGCGACCGGCCCTCGCGACGCACCAGGCGGTGCCACCGCCCGTTAGCCGATGACGACAACCCGATACGGAGAGCCTCACTCATGCCGCAGATAGGCTGCCCCCTACCGTTTCGAGCGACGACGCACTGGCTGCGCACGACCGTCCTCGCGGTGGCGGTGCTGCTGATCGCGACAGCCTGCACCTCGTCCCCGACGCCGGCGCCCACTCCCGACGTCATCACCGACAAGGGCACGCCCTACGCAGACTTGCTCGTACCGAAACTGGAAGCGTCCGTAACTGATGGTGCCATCGGCGTCGCTGTCGATGCCCCCGTGACCGTTACCGCCGGCGACGGTGTCCTCGGCCAAGTGTCGCTGACCAACGAAGCGGGCGAACTTGTCGACGGGCAGCTGCGCCCCGACGGCGTTACCTGGTCATCGGCGGAACCGCTGGGCTACAACAAGCAGTACACCCTGCAGGCCCAAGCACAAGGGCTTGGCGGAACAACAAGCACCAGCGCAACATTCGAAACCCATTCCCCCGAAAACCTGACGATGCCCTACGTCTTGCCCAACGACGGCGAAACGGTGGGCGTGGGTCAACCCCTTGCAATTCGCTTTGACGAGAACATCACGAACCGGGTAGCGGCGCAGCAGGCGATCACGGTGACCACGAACCCCCGGTCCAGGGTGCCTTCTACTGGCTGAGTAATCGCGAGGTTCGCTGGCGCCCCGCCGAATACTGGGAGCCCGGAACGCACGTTGAGGTGTCGGTCAGGGCTTACGGCGTCGACTTCGGCGACGGACTCTTCGGCCAGGAAGACGTCACCACACGATTCACGATCGGCGACCACATCATCGCCACCGCCGATGACGCCACCAAGACGATGACCGTGCGGCGCAACGGCGAAGTCATCAAAACCATGCCCATCTCCATGGGCAAAGCCAAAA
The DNA here is from genome assembly GCF_010728325.1 of Mycolicibacterium poriferae. Next base: position 122,062 of record NZ_AP022571.1, on the reverse strand, counting down.
CGCCCACCGACAACGGCGCCTACATCATCGGAGACCGCTACTCCTTCCTGGTGATGGATTCGTCCACCTACGGAGTTCCCGTCAACTCGCCCGACGGCTACCGCACCGAAGTCGAGTGGGCCACGCAAATGTCCTACAGCGGCATCTACGTGCACTCTGCCCCATGGTCGGTGGGCAGCCAAGGCATCGCCAACGTCAGCCACGGATGCCTTAACGTCAACCCAGCCAATGCCCGCTGGTTCTACGGCAACACCCGACGCGGCGACATCGTGGAAGTCATCAACACGACAGGCCCCACCCTTTCAGGAACCGACGGCCTCGGAGACTGGAACATCCCCTGGGAGCAATGGAAAGCCGGAAACGCCAACCTCTAAGCGACGGAAGTTCTTGACACCGCGCCGACATGGCGCGGCGCGCGGCATCGCTGAAACCCGTTTCCCCGCAGCACATTCGGTTCACTCCTTGGACGATCCTGCCTTACGGGCGGTTGCCGCCGTCGCTGGGGCCATCGACTCCCGATGACCGATGGCGATCAGCTACCGCCGACGGGGCTTCATGTAGCGCTCGGGGCAGAATTTTGCTCACCCCGGACGGCCTATAGAGTTCCTTTCCGAGAAGCTCGCACATTGCAGTTAGTTAATCCGCGCACCATTCACGCGCGTCTTCCCGCCCGGAAACGAATCTAGACCAGTGCTTGCCGCATTGAAGACACCCTGTCGCAGCGAATTTCACCATTGTAATTATGTGGCTACTGTTACTGGTGGGGCTTTTGTGAGTTACGCTTTTCTACGTAGGAGCTACGTATTTTGGTGTTGCGCCGTACGTATGCGTTTTTTCAGCCCCGCTATTGGTGAACGAAGTAGGACACCGCGCGGCGCACCGAGGAGAAGACATGGAATCAGACGTCCGGAGCAGGAGTGCGGCAATTGCCGTCTCCGACCGGTCTGACCCGGCGATGCGCGGTGCGAGACGCGTTCGGCGGCTCCCCGGTGTCATCAGCATCGTCGTGCTGCTCTTCGTCGCGTGTGCACCGGTCGCGTCGGCCCAACCTGCTGCCGGTCCGTGGGATCCCCTGCTGCCGAAGGTGGCGAGCGCAGGCGCTCCCGGTGATCCGGTTGCCATCGCGAACGCCTCTCTTCAGGCCACGGCCATGGCGACGCAGACGGCCATGAGTATGGGTCGCAACTTTCTCAGCAGCCTGGGAATTGTCAGTCCGGCCGCTAATCCGTCGACCAGCGTGCGCGGAAACCGGATCAATGGTGCGCAAGCGATCGAGTACGTGATTCGCAGGGCGGGAACGCAGATCGGCGTTCCCTACTCGTGGGGTGGCGGAAGCCTCACCGGTCCCAGCCGCGGCGTCGACCAGGGGGCCGGCACTGTGGGCTTTGACTGTTCAGGCCTGACCCGGTTCGCCTTCGCCGGCGTGGGAGTGCTGCTCCCGCGATGGTCCGGTGACCAGTACAACGCCGGTCGCAAGGTCCCACCCTCGCAAGCAAAGCGGGGCGATCTGCTGTTCTGGGGCCCGGGCGGGAGCCAGCACGAAGCCATCTATCTCGGCGGCGGGCAGATGCTCGAGGCGCAGCAGACCGGCGTGCCCATCAAGATCTCCCCGGTGCGGCTGTCAGGGATGACGCCCTACGTCGTTCGCATCATCGAAAGCTAAGCCTTCGCCGCAATCTGTCACCGCCTTCATCACTGCGCCGCAGCCGGCACTCGCTGCACCCACTCAGCCGGTCAGACAGTAACCGGTACCGCGCACCGTACGCAGATAGCGCGGCGAGCGTGGGTCCTCACCCAGCTTGCGCCGAAGATTGCCCACGTGCACCCCCAGCGTGGACCGGCCACCGTCGGAGGCATCCCCCCACAGGCTCAGCTGCAGTTGACGACACGTCACCGGTTCACCCGGACTCTCCGCCAGCGTGCACAAGATCTCGAACTCCGTGCGGGTAAGTGACAGTGCCTCGCCGCGCAGAGACACCCGGCGTGCGGCCACATCGATACGGAGATCCCCGAATGCACGGCGATGCATCTCGTCGCCGTAGTCGCCGCCACGTGGTTCGCCGCCGACACCGCAGCGCCTCAGCGCCAGCCGAATTCGCACGTTCAGCGCCTCGATGTCGCCCCCGCAGACGGCCGCGGTACTCACGAGCAGCGGCGTAATATCGCCGTCGCTGAGAGCGACCACGCCGACCTGCGTCTCCTGACGGATGCGGTCAAGCAGGGCCGTGCCCAGCCCCTGAGTGCCGACGCACACCACGACCACATCGGGATCGCCCTCGTGCAGACCTATGCTCGCGGCACGGGGCGAGTACGCCACCTCCACCGCGAAATCGTCGGCACGAAGGTGTCGCGCTACGGTGGCCGCATAGATGCGTCGAGGCTCAACGAGGAGCACGCGGATGCGGCCGGCGGCCGCCGCTGGCGGTACGGAACCGGCGACAACACGGTGCGACTCGATCGTCGTGGCATCCTCCTAGCCGTTCACGAAAACTCGAGCACGCCCATGCATCCTGCGCCGCCCTCGCGAGATAGTCTACCTCAATCTACGTAGTTACTACGTAGATGACGCGCCGATCGGGACATTTAGCGCCGGCTCGCGTCATCAACGGCCTTCGGCGTTGATCCCAGCCGTCCTCGCTGATCCAGGCGGTACAGCGCAACCGCCGACAGCAAGCCTTTGCACTGGTCATCTACGGTTTGACTCCGTAGATGATCTACGGTGTGGACGCAGGCGTCAGGCGGTCAGCGAAGACTTTGCTGGGTGGGCCGATACCCGACCGTCGAAGGGTTCTCGTCCGTCGATCTGCGCATTGGCCGACCCGAACCCGGATCAGAGCTAGGGGCACCTAGTGGTGACAGAGCACCTGGATGAATGCCGGTGTGGCGAGCATCGTGGCGATGGCGGCAACCAGGACAGCGCGATGACGCCACTGCACGTGCCGACGCGTCGGGGTGACCAGTCGCTCGGCGCGGGTGATGACCGCCGTTGCCGCCGCGGCCAGACCTTCGGCCACCGGAGGTCGGTGACCGGCCAGCGCGAGCAACCCCGCCAGTAGAGGACGAGTGCCGACGCGACGAGCGGCGGTATCGTCGGCGCACATCTCCAGCAGTTCCGCCACAGCCTGATGCGCGCAGGCGAACAAGGGCAGGTGAGGAAGGGTGGCTGCGAGGGCACGCAGCACCATGAGGATGTGGTGATGATGCCCTGTTAGGTGAGCATCCTCGTGGGCCAGAACCGCTTTCAGTTGCGCTCGGTTCAACGATTTCACGGCCGCCGAGGTCACGACGATGGCATGGGGGCGGCCGATGACACAGTAAGCGGCGGGAAGGTCCGCCTCGACGACAACGACGTGGGGATGGTCGGTGGGCCGACCGACGATCCGCGCGGCGTGTGCGTGCTCGTGACTTCGAGTGCGAAGCCTGGCCAGGCAGCGTCCCAGTCGCAGCGCCACAACCGCCGAGGTCAATAGCCCCCCGCCGATGAGCGCAATAGAGCCGAGGCGTCCCGCCAGCGGGGTGTGATCGGAGAACCCGAACAGTTCCAGGCAGAGGGTCACGACCGAGCCGTCGAGGATGCTGTTTGACGTCGCGTCGACCGCGAGTACCACTGCCGCCAGCCATGCCGCAAGCACGGCGGCCACCGTGGCCAGCCAGGCGGCCACACCCATGGACGGGCTGACCCCGCCACCAGTAAGGCGCCGCAGTACCGGTGGAGCAAGCCACGCCAACACCGCGCCGTAGAGCACCAGCCACAGAGCCGTCGTCATGATCGCCGCCCCTTACGCAGCGCCGCCTTGAGTTGCGTTGATTGCTCTGTACTCATCTGCTCGACAAAGAATGCCAGCACGGTGTTGGTGTCGCCGCCGGAGTCAAAGGCAGCTTTCATCAGCCGCGCTGACCGCTCCTCACGACTCATCGCCGCCCGGTACATATAGGCCTTGCCGTTTCGCTGCCGTTTGAGCCACCGCTTGCGATACAGGTTGTCCATGGTCGACAACACGGTGGTGTACGCGATGGGCCGCTGCTCAGACAGGTCCTCGAACACGTCGCGCACGGTGACCGGTTCCTGGTGATCCCACACCCAGTCCATGACCACCGCTTCGAGATCGCCGAATCCTCGCTGTTCCATCCGCCGCAACTCCTGCTCGCTCTGACGAGGTGGCCGATGCGCACAGCGCGGCACCCTGCAGCGTCCTAATCTAGCCGCCGACAGCCCATATGCCGGGGACCTCGCCGTGATGCGCAACCGATCGCGCCCCGGCGCGCGCCATTGAATCGGATCCAAGGCACCGGCACCTCGGGCCAACAGCAGATTTTGCCGGCCGGTCAGGTGTTACCGAGTTGAGACTGTGACAGGCGTTTCTCCTGATGCTGCAGTGATGTACGTTCCAAATACATACTAAGAAACTACGTAGTTACAGCGCTCATAGGCCGTTGCACATGACACCTCGGCGCACTGCCCCGTCCGACTCGCGGCCACCCGGCAGCCGCCCCACTCAGGAGAATTGATGCGGCGCCTCACTTCACTTCTCACCACCGGGGTGATTTTTGCGGTGCTGGTGCTTCACACCTCCGGCATCGCAATGGCCGGCCACGGAAGCGAACCTGATGGTGACAGCGAAACGGTCGCAGGACTTGTCGCCGCCGTCGCCGAAGCCAACCAGCAAGTCGCCGATATCGGCGCGGACATCCAACACCAGCAGGAGAGCGTCAATCGGGCCCTGGTTGAGCTTGCCACCGCCCGCGAGGCGGTCACCGAGGCGCACCGCACACTCGCCGACAGCGAGAAAGCACTCGCCGACAGCCAAACCGCCATCGACGCCACGCAGCAGCGTTTCGACGAGTTCGCCGCCTCGACCTACATGAACGGTCCCTCCCGCTCACTGCCGCTGGCAAGCAGCCCTGAAGACATCCTCTCGGCAGCCTCGACGCAGCAGACCCATCTCCTTGCCTTCGGAAGGGTCAAAGACGATCTCCGCCGAAGCCAGACCGAACGCGCCAACCGACTCTCAGCCGCCAAGCAAGCCCGCCTGGACGCCGACGCCGCAGCGGCCGAAGCGCAACGGCGACAGGACGCCGCAGTCACCGAACTCGTTGCCGCGCAACGCGCATTCACCGATCAACAGTCCGACCTCACCCGGTTGGCCGCCGAACGCGACTCCGCACAAACCCGACTGACTACTGCCCGACCGGTAGCAGCTACCGCACACCAGCCCACGGCCGCGCAACCCGGCGCCGCAGTGCCGCCGAGCGGCCAATGGGACCGCTCCAGTCCGGCACCGGCCGACAGCTCGCGCGCCGGCCAGTGGGACACCACGCTGCCGATGGTGCCCAGCGCCAATGTGGCCGGCGACCCGATAGCCATCATCAACGCCGTCCTCAAAATCATGGCGACCTCGCTGCAACTCACCGCCGACATGGGCCGAAACTTCCTCGTCAAACTCGGCATCCTCTCCCCCGCGACCGCCGCCGCAGATCCCGGCATCACCAACGGACGCATTCCCCGCCTGTACGGCCGTCAAGCCTCTGAATTCGTGATCCGACGAGCCATGTCGCAACTCGGCGTTCCCTACTCCTGGGGCGGCGGCAACGCCAACGGGCCCTCTCGGGGAATCGATCAGGGAGCCAACACCGTCGGCTTCGACTGCTCTGGCCTCATGCTCTACGCCTTCGCAGGCGTGGGCATCAAACTCGACCACTACTCCGGGTCTCAGTACAACGCCGGCCGCAAAGTGCCGTCATCGCAGATGCAGCGCGGCGATCTCATCTTCTACGGCCCCAACGCCAGCCAGCACGAAGCCATGTACCTCGGCGACGGCATGATGCTCGAAGCCCCCTACACCGGGTCAGTAGTCAAAATCTCACCCGTACGCAGCTCCGGGATGACGCCCTACGTCACGCGCTTGATCGAATACTGACACCTCGCGGCGAGCGCTACCTCGGCCGCGTCGCAGACCAGTCAGTCCGCTCCGGTGTGGCCGCTGCGAACAGGCTCCTCCAGTACCTCACGCCGCCCGCTGCGGCACGGCCGCCCAGAAGCGTGAAACAGGGCCGTCGCGCCCGCGATGGCGGCGGCCCACAGCACGACAATGACGGCGCACAGGATCAGCCACGTTTGCCATCCGAGACTGTTCGGGCAGACGTCCATCAGCAAGCGCATGTCAGGCCCTCCTCCACAGTGAGCATCCCCCAGCCGCAGGACGCAATCGGTATGAGTCTCGTAAAGATCTGCTGAAGATCGCTCCGCTCCGGCAGTCGTGCGCCGCCGCGGCCGCGTCAGCGGGCACGGTATGAGACATGGGGCACCACCCGGGTACATCACCTGAGCAGGCGAAGGGATACCGCGTCCTGGTCGTCTGACGACGAACTTCCCCTGGCCGAAGTGGTGGCCAGCTATTTAGAACGCGAGCAGTTCGAGGCGGTCGTGGCCGGCGTCGATGGTCACATCAGCGTCGTTGTGGGCCGCGTCGCTGCTCGCAGCGCTCGGCGATGACTGAGAGTCTGTTGTCGCATTCGAACAGGCAGTGATGAACAGGGCCGACGCCGCCAACGCCGCAAACCCAGTTCCACATCGCTTGTGCTGCATCGCGCATCCTTGTCCATACAACTTCGTGACACCAGGCCACGCGGGAGGCGCTCTCGCCGCCTCGGTCCAGCCTCAAGATTCCGAGTATGGGTCGGTTCGTGTCCCGATGAAGACTTGATGAAGAATCCTCACTGTCCTGTCGGTACGCGCAGCCCTGCCCAGGGCGTCATACCAGCGTCGCGCCGTTGCCCTGTGCCGCCCATCTACTATTGCACTACGTAGATAGTCCGCGACCGGAAGGTTTCACCGTTCAGCTCCGCAGATTCGTTGCCGCAATTCTGACCGGAGCCCTCGTCGCGGCGTGTTCGTCGAACGCCCCCGACAGTGCGCCGCCCGCGATAGTGCCGGGCATGGTGCACATCCACGGTCTCGGCATCAACCCGTCCGACGAAACCCTCTATGTAGCTACTCATTACGGGCCTCTACACAGTAGAGCCCCATCGGGCGCCACAACGAGTCGGCGGTCTCGCCCAGGACTTCATGGGCTTCACCATCGCCGGGCCTGACGAATTCTTGGCCAGCGGTCACCCTGATCCGGCACCGTCAACAACTGCCACACCTGGGCCTGATCAAGAGCAGCGACGCCGGCCAATCCTGGGAATCCCTGTCGCTGCACGGCAGCGCCGATTTTCACGCACTCGAGTACCGCCACAGCCGGGTCTACGGTCACGACAGCCAGTCGGGCGCTGTGGTGGTCAGCCTCGATGAGCAGTCCTGGCAGCGGCGAGCAGAAATCCCCGCCTCTGACCTAGCAGTATCACCCGCGGACGCCGACGAGATCCTCGCGACCACACGCCAAGGGCTCCTCCGAAGCACAGACGGCGCAATGACGTTCGACGCAGTCAGTGGTGCCCGGTTATGCAGCTGAGGTATCCGTCGCACTTCTGGTGACGTTGGCCCCTTGACAGATTGATACCCCATAGGGGTATATTGCTTCTTATACCCCTATGGGGTACCACCGAGGAGGAGTCATGGAAGCGGCGACACCCGGGTATGCAGCCTCGAAGGACGCACATCTCAAGCGACTGCGCAGAATTGAGGGGCAGGTCCGCGGCCTTGCACGCATGGTCGACGAGGACGCCTACTGCATTGACGTGCTCACCCAGATATCGGCGGCAACCAAAGCGTTGGAGTCGGTGGCGTTGTCGCTTCTCGACGAACATCTGTCCCATTGCGTCCGTGACGCAGTCCACCAGGGCGGCGACATCGCCGAGCAGAAGATCGATGAAGCCTCGGCAGCAATCGCGCGTCTCGTCCGTTCCTGAGCACACATCCGAAACCGCCCATCCCGCAAGCGAAAGTGGCCAGAAATGACCCGACAGCTCACCACCACCCTGCCCCTGGTCCCGTCCACCTCCTCGGGCTGCAGTTGCTGCGCACCGAGGTCACACCCACCAGCATCGGTCAAGGAGAACGCCATGAGCACGACCACAACCACCAAGTCCTACGCCGTGACCGGCATGACCTGCAGCCATTGCGTCGCCGCGGTGAGCGCAGAACTCGGCGCACTCGCCGGTGTCACCGACGTTCATGTCGATCTGGTTACCGGAGGCATCTCCACCGTGACGGTTTCCAGCGACACACCACTGACCACGGAGCAGATCACCTCCGCACTCGATGAGGCCGGCGACTACCGCCTATCCACCGATCAACCTCGCTAGCGCTCGACTTCGCGCGAACCCGAACCAAAGGACAGAGCATGAGCCTGCCGAATCACGTCGTCGGTGTCGATCAACCCCACAGCATCGAGCTGTCGATCGGCGGGATGACCTGTGCATCGTGTGCAGCCCGGATCGAAAAGAAACTGAACAGGATCGATGGGGTCGAGGCCAGCGTCAACTATGCGACCGAAAAGGCCAAGGTGGCCTACCCCAACTCCGTCGATCCAGCAGTGTTGATCGCCGCGGTGGAAGCGACCGGCTACACCGCAACCGCCCCCGCCGCGCCGAACGACGCGGCCCCGACCGATTCCGGCCCGGACGCAGGCGAAGCCGACTCCTTGCGGAGCCGATTGCTGATCTCCCTGATTCTGACGGTGCCCGTGATCGCGATGTCGATGATCCCCGCACTGCAATTCACCAACTGGCAATGGCTCGCGCTGACCTTGGCGTCTCCCGTCGTGGTGTGGGGTGCATTGCCATTCCACCGCGCAGCCTGGGCCAACGCCCGCCACCGCGCCGCCACGATGGACACCCTGATCTCACTGGGCGTCGGTGCGGCGTACCTGTGGTCACTGTGGGCGCTGTTCATCGGACACGCCGGCATGCCGGGGATGAGGATGGCCTTCAGTCTGCTACCCGACGCGGGTTCCGAGACCGAGCACATCTACCTCGAAGTCGCCGCCGCGGTGACGGTGTTCATTCTGGCCGGCCGCTACTTCGAGGCGCGCGCCAAGACACGATCCGGTGCCGCGCTGCGGGCCCTGCTCGACATGGGCGCCAAAGACGTCGCCGTCGTGCGCAACGGTACCGAAATCCGCATTCCAACAGCAGAACTTAGCGTCGGAGACGTATTCGTGGTGCGACCGGGTGAGAAGATCGCCACCGACGGGGTCGTGACCGACGGCTCGTCGGCAGTCGACGCATCGATGCTCACCGGGGAATCCGTGCCCGTCGAGGTCCGTCCCGGCGACCACGTCACCGGTGCCACCGTCAACGCCGGTGGGCGACTGCTCGTCCGCGCCAGCCGAATCGGCGCCGACACCCAACTCGCGCAGATGGCGCGCCTGGTCGAAGACGCCCAGAACGGCAAGGCATCAGTACAGCGCCTGGCCGACCGGGTCTCGGCGGTCTTCGTACCCATCGTCCTGGCGCTGTCGGTCGCAACGCTGGCGGCCTGGCTGCTCACCGGCCATTCAGCGACAGTCGCATTCACCGCGGCAGTCGCTGTCCTGATCATCGCCTGCCCCTGCGCGCTCGGCCTGGCCACCCCCACCGCCCTCATGGTCGGCACCGGCCGCGGCGCCCAACTGGGCATCCTGATCAAGGGACCGCAGGTGCTCGAGTCCACCCGCCGAGTCGACACCATCGTGCTCGACAAGACCGGAACCGTCACCACCGGCCGCATGAGTCTCGTGGGGGTGCATCCCGGCGCAGGCCAGAACTCCGATGAGCTCCTCGAGTTCGCCGGAGCCTTGGAGAGCGCGTCTCAACACCCCATCGCGGAAGCGATCGCCGCCTCAGCAGCCGCCGGCGGCACGCTGCCAGCGGTCGAAGACTTCTCCAACCACAACGGCTACGGCGTCAGCGGCGTCGTCGCCGGCCATGCGGTCCTGGTTGGACGACTCAGCTGGCTTACCGACGACTGGTCGCTGACAGCCCCCGACGACCTCACCTCCGCCGCCGAACACGCTCAGTCCCAGGGCCACACCCCGGTATGGGTGGCCTGGGACGGGGCGGTGCGCGGCGTCATCGTCGTCGCCGACACGGTGAAGGGCACCTCCGCGGACGCCATCGGCCAGTTCCGCAAGCTCGGTCTGCGTCCGTTTCTGCTGACCGGCGACAATCGGCGCGCCGCCCTCGCCGTCGCCGCAGAGGTCGGCATCGACCCCGACGACGTGATCGCCGAAGTCCTCCCTGCCGACAAAGTCGACACCATCAAAAGCCTGCAAGCGCAGGGGCGAACCGTCGCCATGGTCGGCGACGGCGTCAACGATGCCGCCGCACTGGTACAGGCCGATCTGGGCCTGGCGATGGGCACCGGATCCGACGTCGCCATCGAGGCATCCGACCTGACACTGGTACGTGGTGATCTGCGCGCAGCCGCCGACGCCATTCGATTGGCCCGGTCAACCCTGAGGACCATCAAGGGAAACCTGTTCTGGGCCTTCGCCTACAACGTCGCCGCACTTCCCTTAGCGGCACTGGGCCTACTCAATCCGCTGATCGCCGGCGCCGCAATGGCCTTCAGCTCGGTCTTCGTGGTCAGCAACAGCCTGCGGCTTCGCCGGTTCACCAGCAGCGCATCCCCTGGGCAGACGGAAGACGTCCACCTTGCGACAGTGCCGCCAGGGGGCGACGAGTACCGCAGTGCCCACACCGCACCATAACCCCAGGCTGGGTACCTCACGCTTTAGCGAATACGCCCGCGGCGCGGAACTCCCCCGCCGCGGGCTTGGCGCTGGCGTCAGTTATCGGCGCACAGCCTCGCGCAGTATCGCCAATCGTTCGCGGTACTGCGTTTCGTCGATCTCGCCACTGGCGAATCTCGCCGCTAGCAGTTGTTCGGCTGTGGGCGCGTCACCGCGTGGCGCTTGTGAGCTGCCCGTGGTGTATCTGATCAGAGCGACGATACCGACGATGATCAAGCCCCAGAACAGCACCATCCCGACGCCCATCCCCGCGTATCCCCACCAACCCATGTCGTGGTCGTACCAAAACATCATGACCGTTCCTCCTCTTGATGTATCCGTGGCCGATTGGCCACAGTCTTACGGTTTGCGTCTCGTCCCGACAGAGTCAAGAGCACTGCGCTTCAAGGTCTTTGGGCCTCATTGCCGCTGACCGTCGAAGGGCGCGGCACCGGGCTAGGGCGAGTAGTTCAGGCTCGTCATCATGCCGGCTTCCTGGTGATAGGTGTTGTGGCAGTGCATCATCCAGACGCCCGGGTTGTCGGCGGCGAGCGCCACCGTCAGCTCCTGCATCGGCAGAACTATGACGGTGTCCTTGCGTGGGCCCGGAGTCCCGTCCGGCTTGATCACTTGAAAGGTGTGGCCGTGCAGGTGCATGGGATGCCACATCATGGTGGTATTGGTGAAGGTCAACGTCGCCTTCTGGCCTTGCCTTACAGTCAGTGGGACGGTGTCTTCGAACGGTCTGCCGTTGATCGTCCAGTCGTAGGACGCCATGGAACCGGAAAGCCGGGCCGACAGAGCGACATCGGCCCTGGTGACATCCAAGACCGCCTCGGGCGCGGCGGTGAACACGCCGACGGTGCCGACCCGGCGCTGCAGTTCGGGTGGCATGAACGTCGGATCGGGTGCGGCACCGGCGCCGGTGGACAGTAGGGCTCGCGCGAGCGCGTTCTTCCCTTCGGCCGAGGCGACGAAGGGGAACACGCCGTCACCGGTGGTGATGAGCACGTCATAGCGCTCACCCATGCCAATCAGCAGCGCGTCCACCTCGGTCGTCACCACAGGGAAACCGTCGGTATGGGTGACAGTCATCCGGTGCCCGGCCAGCGCGACCCGAAAAGCGGTATCGGATGCCGCGTTGACGATCCGCATCCTTATCCGCTGCCCAGGGCGAGCGGTGAAAGTGGTCGGTGCCGCCGCAATGCGACCGTTCGCCAGGTAGAAGGGGTAGCTGACGTCACCCGCGTCGCCCCCGAGAAGTGCGCTCGCGCCAACGCCTCCGACACCGGGAACCCCTGGCATTCCTGGTGTTCCGCTCATGCCGGGCATACCGGGCATGCCACCCGAGTGGCCGCCGGCTCCCGAGACGGGACGCAGCCCCTCGTAGAGCTGCCGCGGGCTGGAACCGATTCCGTCGGTCCAGTCATCGAGCACCACGATCCACTCGGCGTCGTAGCGTCCCGGCTCGGCCGGATCGTCGATGATGACCGGCGCGTAGAGCCCGTAGTCGGCGTCGAGGCCGGTGTGCGGGTGCGCCCAGTAGGTACCGGGATGAGGCGCGGAAAACCGGTAGGTGAAGTTCGATGACGGGTCGATGTTCGGGGTCGCCGGCGTTGCGCCATCCATGTCGTTGCGCAGCGCGATGCCATGCCAGTGCAGCGAAGACGGGTGGTCCAGACCGTTGGTGACGCTGATCGCCAGTTCGTCGCCGACGTTGGCGCGGATCAACGGTCCGGGAACGCTGTTGTTGTACGCCAATGTGCGGGCGACGGGTCCGCCCAGGTCGATGTCCGCCGGCCCAGGTGTCAACGCCGCGGTGACGGTGCGCCCGGTGTGGGGCCGCGCGGCTTCAGCGACCGCGATCGGATCCGTAGCCGGGTTGACATTTGTAGGCTTTCCGCACGCGGCCATGGCGGCGGTACTGGCGGCGAGGGTGGCCGCCAGGAACGTGCGTCGTGTCAATATCGTCGTGCCGACGCTCCCACCGTTCATCGCCAATGCGGGGGTTTCGTCGTTGCGACGCAATCATCAATGGTGAGGCCGGGTACCTGTGCGTCGCGCTGAATTTCGATGTCCTCCCGACGCTGCGGTCTGTTCGCCCCGAGTAGCGCCGCCAGCGCGGCGATCACAGCTCCCCAAAACGCAAGGAGCATCACGATGGCCAGCAGGCAGCCGCCCCAAGCCCAGTGGGCGCCGGCTTCGTTCCACCACGTCATCGGGTCGTCTCCTTCTTCGCATTCCACACTCATGCCGCCGAGTAGCGAATCGACGATGGTTTTATGAAGATTCACTCAAGACTTGGGTCGCGGGTTCCTGAATCTTTTCGGGGCGGCACGATGAAGACATGGACAAGCCTGCGGTCACCCCTTCGGCGGGATATCGAGCATTGGTGGTCGACGACGAGGTGCCGCTGGCCGAAGTCGTGGCGAGCTACCTCAGACGCGAGCAGTTTGACGTCAGCCTCGCCCACAGCGGAGCCGACGCCTTGGCCCAGGCCCGTGAGATCGACCCGGACGTGGTCATCTTGGACCTCGCGTTGCCGGGCATCGACGGCGTGGAGGTATGCCGCCAACTTCGCACGTTCTCCGATGCCTACGTGGTGATGCTGACCGCACGCGATACCGAAATGGACACCATCGTGGGCCTGTCGGTCGGTGCCGACGACTATGTCACCAAACCTTTCAGTCCCCGCGAACTGGTCGCGCGGATCCGCGCAATGTTGCGCCGGCCTCGCACCGTCGCAGCGCCGACCAGTGCTGCGGCCGCGGCCGACGAACCCCCGCCGCGGGCCTTCGGGCCGTTGTCCATCGACGTAGCGGGCCGACAGGTATTCATCGACGACGAACCAGTTCTGCTCACCCGCACCGAGTTCGACATTTTAGCGGCGTTGTCGTCGCGGCCGGCCGTGGTCTTCAGCCGCCGCCAACTCCTCGAGGCCGTCTGGGGAGACTCCTGGGGCGGCAACGAACATCTCGTCGACGTCCACATTGGACATCTGCGCCGCAAATTGTCGGATGACCCCGCCGACCCGCGCTATGTGATCACGGTCCGCGGAGTCGGATACCGAATGGGAAGCGGCCAATGAGGACAGACACGAGCATTCAACCCAGGTCGCGGCGCAGTCCTGGAGTCGGGGCGCGACTCCTGCTGGCGCAAGCCTTGGTGCTCCTCGCCGGCGGCGCAACCACCGGGGTCGTCGCCGTCATCGTCGGTCCGCCGCTGTTTCGGGAACACCTGAACCGCGCCGGACTTCCTCACTCATCCAATGAACAGTTCCATGCCGAGGAGGCCTACCGGTACGCCACCGCAATCTCCGTCGCGGTGGCGATCGGCGTAGCCGCATTGACCGCGCTGGTTGTGACCTGGTATTTCAGCCGTCGCCTGCAGCGCTCTATCGCCGAGGTCGCATCGGCCGCCACTGCAGTCGCCGACGGCCGCTATGACATCCGTGTGTCGCCGCTGCGCTTGGGGGAGGATTTCGGGAACCTGTCCCGCGCGTTCAATCGGATGTCCGAACGGCTCGAATCGGTCGAGACCACCCGGCGCCAACTCTTCGGTGACCTCGCCCACGAGATTAGGACACCCGTCTCGGTACTCAAGGCCTACATCGAGGCCGTCGAGGACGGAGTGAAAACCCTTGACCCCGAGACGGTTGCCGTGCTCAACGATCAAGCCAGCCGGCTGGTGCGCTTCTCCGATGACTTCGCCGCGCTCGCTCAAGCCGAGGAAGGTCCCGGCGCGGTCACACCGCAGTGGATCGACCCCCAGGCCGCGATCGTCACCACCGTGTCTGCCGCAGTCGACCGATACGCGGAGAAGGACGTCGCGCTGACCTTCGATGCCGCGAACCCGCTGCCCGAGGTGTGGGTAGACCCTCTGCGCCTGGCACAGGTGATCGGGAACCTTCTCGACAACGCTCTGCGCCACACCCCCGCGCGAGGCCGCGTCGAGGTCGACGCGGCGGCAAAGCCCGGCGCAGTAATCATCACGGTGCGCGACAATGGTGATGGCATCGCTGCCGAGCACCTCCCGCACGTGTTCGAACGCTTCTACCGCGCCGATGTGGCCCGCGATCGAAGCCACGGCGGCGCGGGGATCGGGTTGGCCATCGCCAAAGCACTCACCGAAGCCCACAGCGGCCGCATCACGGCGGCCAGCCGCGGACCAGGCCTGGGCAGTACCTTCACCATCGAGCTACCCGCACGCACGGACCGCCGTGACGACTAATGGAACTCGACAGCGTTGTCATGCAATATGACTCGCGCGACACGCTGCCATGACCCGACTTCTACAACGAGGCCAGGATCTTGTTCATGGTGTCGATTTCCTGCTGCTGGCTGGTGACGATCGAGCGTGCCAACGCGACCGTTTCGGGGAACTGGCCGTCCTTGATCTCTTTCTGCGCCATGGTAATTGCACCCTCGTGATGCTTGACCATCTGCGTCAGGTACAACTTGGAGGCTTCCACCCCCTGGGCGTTTTGCAAGGCGGCCATGTCCGCCTCGGACATCATGCCCTCCATCCCCGGCATATCACCCATACCGGGCATGCCCGGCATTCCAGGCATCATCGACTGAGTCGGCGTACCGGATTCGCTGGGCGCGGCACTGGCGCTGGGCATCCCACTGTGACCGGGCATGTCGTCCATCCCGGGCATCATCGGCATCGTGGACATGCCCCACTGCGTGAGCCAGGCCTGCATCTGTTCGATCTCGGGAGCCTGAGCAGCCTTGATCTGCTTGGCCAGGTCCACCACTCGCGGGTCGATTCCCTGCTTACCCAATAGCATGTCGCTCATCTCGATGGCCTGTTGGTGATGCGGGATCATGTGCTGGGTGAACATGGCATCAGCCTGATTGTGGGCTTCGGTGGCCAATGTCGACGAAGGCGCCGACACCGACGACGACGAAGCTCCCTGCATAGTGCTGGTATTACTACAGGCACCAACGGTGACCAGCGCCGCCAAGGTGGCCGCACCGACGGCCAGCGTCTTCCTCTTCATCACAACAAGTCCCTTCCCGGGTTTCACGGTCGATGCGGCTGCAGCGCGCCCAGTTGACGCGCGGGTATCCCGACCTGTCTTCGAGCATTCGCGCCGCCGGTATGGCCCGACTAGTCGTTCTATGAAGATTCGATAAAGAACGGCAACCGCCCTTGGCGTCGGGAGGTCCGCGGCGCAGCCTTGGCTGTGTTCGCCCCACAGGACCATCGAGAGGACCGGCATGACCATCGCACTGTCGACAGCGCTGCAGACGTCGTTCGCCGACGCTGTCGCTCGCACCCGAGCCGCCCTGACAGAGCAGGGTTTTGGCGTCCTGACCGAGATCGATATGAAGGCGACGCTCAAGGCGAAGCTGGGCGAGGACATGGAGGAGTACCTCATTCTGGGCGCCTGCAACCCACCATTGGCTCACCGGGCAGTGAATGTGGACCGTCAAATCGGCCTGCTGCTGCCCTGCAACGTCGTTGTCCGAGCCGACCGTGCAGACGACACCTCCGTCATCGTCGAGGCGATGAACCCGCAGATACTGGTCGAGGTGACCGGAGAGCCGGCTTTGCGTGACGTCGCCGACGAAGTGACGCGAAAGATGCAGGCCGCCATCGACTCACTTCAGACTGCGGCCGCACCCGCCTAGTCCCTCAAACACAGAACAGCGACGGCACGCGGAGCGTTACGACTTGGCGCCCGCCTCCGCTGACGCCGGTACGGGAAGCTTCAATCTCTTCAGCATCAACGCATTGACGGCCACGATGAAGCTGGAACCTGACATCGAGAGGGCAGCGATCTCGGGCCGCAGCACCAAGCCGAGCGAAGGTACGAAAACCCCAGCCGCGATGGGCAATGCGATCACGTTGTAGCCGACCGCCCATCCAAGGTTCTGCCGCATCTTTCGTAGCGTGCCCCGTCCAATCCGCAGCGCGATCGCGACGTCGAGCGGGTCTGATCGCATCAACACCAGATCTGCGGTTTCGATGGCGACGTCGGTGCCTGCACCGATCGCCACGCCGAGATCAGCTTGGGCGAGCGCCGGTGCGTCGTTGACGCCGTCGCCGACCATGGCGACCTTCTTGCGCTGTCGTTGCAATTCAGCGATCTTGGCTGCCTTATCACCTGGCAGCACCTCGGCGATGACCGTGTCGATTCCCAGTTGCGCGGCGATGCGATCGGCAGTGGCCTGATTGTCGCCACTGAGCATGACCACCTCGACACCGAGGTCGTGCAGCGCGGACACCGCTTCGGCAGACGTCTCGCGCACAGCGTCCGCCAAGGCGATGACACCGACTCCCCGGCCGTCGACGCCCACCAAGACCGCCGTGCGTCCGCTGGCGGCGAGTTCGTCGCGGCGTTGCATCAACACGCCGAACTCGACGTCCTCCTCGACCATCAGCTTGCGATTGCCGACGGCAACGCGGCGCCCATCTACCGTCGCGACAGCTCCGTGACCGGGCACGTTACGGAAACCAGTCAGTGACGCCGAAGCGATCCCGTGCGCGGCCGCGTAACGCACGATCGCCCCCGCCAGCGGATGCTCGGACTCAGTTTCGACCGCAGCCACCATGGCGAGTACTTGATCCTCTGGAATGCCGTCGACGACGACGTCGGTCACTTCAGGCTCGCCCTTGGTCAACGTGCCGGTCTTGTCCATGACGACGGTATCGATGCGCGCCGACGTCTCCAGCGCGGTCGCATTCTTGAACAACACTCCCCGCTTGGCGCCCAACCCGGTGCCCACCATGATCGCGGTCGGAGTCGCGAGCCCCAACGCATCGGGGCAGGTGATCACCACGACGGTGATGGCGAACAGCAACGCGGTCTGGACACCGGCGCCGACCGCCCACCACACCAGGAAGGTGGCAGTGCCGCCGATCAGCGCCACCAGAACCAGCCAGAACGCTGCCCGGTCGGCGAACCGCTGCCCGGGGGCTTTGGAGTTCTGCGCTTCCTGAACCATCGCGACGATCTGTGCCAGCACCGTGTCGGAGCCGACCTTCGTTGCCACGACCCGCAACGTGCCGGTGGTGTTGATCGAGGCGCCAATCACCTTCGAGTCCGGCGCCTTTGACACCGGCAGGCTTTCCCCGGTGACCATCGACTCGTCGACGTCTGACGTTCCCTCGGCCACCGTGCCGTCGACGGGAATCTTGGCACCTGGGCGGATGAGCAGGAGGTCACCCACTGCCACCTCGGCGGTGGGAGTTTCCACCGGCTCACCGTCGCGCAGAACAACTGCCATCGGGGGCGCCAGCTCGAGCAGGGTGCGAATTGCATCGTTCGCGCCACCGCGAGCTCGCATCTCGAACCAGTGCCCCAACAGAACAAACGCCGTCAGCACCGAGGCGGCCTCATAGAACACCTCACCGCCGCCGGTCAGCGTCACCCCGAGGCTGTAGAGCCAGCCTGCGCCGACCGCCACGGCAACGAGCACCATCATGTCCAAGGTGCGGGCCCGTAGCGCTCGCCAGGCACCGTCGAAGAAGATCCACGCCGAGTAGAAGACGACCGGCAGGCTCAGCAACAGGGTGAACACGTCATCGCGAAGCCCGAACGGCGCAGGCACGGTGAACCCGAACATGTCGCGGCCCATCGGCGACCACAGCATGATCGGGATCGACAACGCGAGCGCTACTAGGAATCGGTTGCGCATATCGCGGACCATGTGATCCATCGACATGCCGGCGTGTCCGCCGCCGTGACCCATCGCTTCTTGCGGAGTTCGTGCCGGCGCGGCCTCATGCGCATGCACCTCCCCGGCTGTCGGCGACGGAGCCGACGTTGGCTGCTCGTGCAGGGTGGCCGATGGGTCGTGATGGGGCTCGGACATCGGATCGCAGACGTGATCTGGCACCGACCGCCCCGCGCAGTGGAAGCCGCAGTCACGTATCCACCCGGCCAGGTCAGCGACCGAGGTCGTCGCCGGGTCGTAAACAACTGTCGCCGTTTGATTTACCGCATTGGCTTCGACCGAAGTCACGCCCGGACGTCTAAGCAGAGTGGCCTCCACCACCGCCGTCGAACTTGCCCAGTTCAATCCGTGTACGTCGAGAATCGTCGACTTCGTCATGGCGTCTCTCGTTCAGTGTTACCAGAGCGGCTCCGATGCCCTGCGACCTGCGCTGTCCTCGCCATCCCCATCCCGCATCCTTAAGGCTAGTCATCTCAATCGCTCACCCTTCCGGTGATCGATAAGCCTGCAGTGCTGGTTCGACAAAGATTCGATGAAGATTGCGCGCAACACGCAACGAAAATTTCCTGTGGCCGAGACGAAAGCCAGCATGACGGCCCACATGGCCGCGCGGGCTAGGAGACTCAGGTGCGCTCGGCGAGGTTCAGATGTGCTGCCCGCCGTGCTTCACCACTACAGCGAAACTCGCCCCCAGCCGGAGGATGTCCCAAAGTAGCCAGCATCGCCGCCGGTGCCTGCGGTGTCGCCTCTCTGTCATGAGCCCCCACGCCATCGAGACTACGCACCCTGCCAGCCGCCGCAGCGTCGGGAAAGTTCGTAAACAACGTGTTGCGACACCGCCCGTTACGGCCACGTACCGCCGCCCAGCCTGCCCCCAGCCGACACACCAGCCACGCCCCTCCAGGTGAGGGCCAGACTCACCACGGCGTGGGCTGTTCGCCAAGCAGCGCTGCCTGCACTGCGGCGGATCCCAGCCGTGCCGCACCGCGTCGCGTTATGGCACCGATGGTTCGCGCCGCACGTCGCGACTGTCGAAGCGCCGCAACGCATAGCGGCCACCGGGGCGCATCCGCTCCATGTTGCCGCTCTGGCGGCCGACCTTATCTGGGATGACGCCAGCCTCGGCATGTGGCTTTCGGGGTTGTCAAGACGCCCGTCCCTCAGCCGGGAACAAGTCGCCACATGCCCCACCATGCGACGGGAGCAAGAGCGAGGACGGTCCACATTCCAGGGACGTAGGCAGTGATTCCGCTGGGGTTCAGCCAGGGAAAGACGGCGAAGTGAGCGAGTTCAGTCAGACCCATGGAGGCGAAGAATGTCCAGGCCAGGTAACGACCTAGGGGGTGGTTGCGGCGCATCAGGATGGGTGTCAGCAGCCAAGCGCCAACCGACACCGCGACGAGCAGCAGGACTGGCAGGGATGTCGCGGAGGGTTTGGAGGTTCCGGTAACCGTCGCCATAAACGCGAAGAACTCCATCTGCTTTTCTTCGACGCGGTGACGTAGGAAGAGGCTCAACGCAATCCAGAATGGCATTCGGACATCTGCCCAGTGCCCGCCGGCGGGGAAGAACAGCCACAGCAGGAGGCCGCCGGCAAATCCGGCGGTGAAGATCGTCATTGTCAGTAGGTCGAAGGCCCACCATCCCAGGCCCAGCGTCGCAGCGGTGATCCCCGTTGCGGCCGCGACAGCCCAGCGGGGTCGTTCCGGCAGGCGTTTGGTAAGCGGCGCCGTCGGTTTCATCTGTTGGTGAGGGCGGCGAGGTCGTCGGGAATGGGCATGGGTGTCATGAGGCCGGCCGTGACGCGGCCGGTGTTGCCGACGGGATAGCGGCCAGTCAGTGAGCCGGGGGCAGCGACGATGAGTCGCACGACTTGGCCGATGGCTTCGCGGCGGTCGTGCTGGCGTAGCGCCAACGCAAGCATCGCGGCGTGGTTGCAGGTGTGCAGCCACGGATCCGGTTGCGAGACAACGTGTGCGCGCTCCAGATGTCGCCACCTGGCCGCGGGGTCGGTCGCATACTTCGCAGCCGTCATCTCACCTCGATAGACCCGCCGAGCACGCTCACTAATCCTTGGCATTGAGCTGACTCCTGTCGCGCGGAGAAATGGTGGTGTTATCGGCGGTTGGTCTCTGTGGATGCGGTCGGGTCACCGGCCGGTGGAGGTCCGGCGGGAGCGCAGCAGTCACATCCGTGGTCGTTTGATGCAGCTTCTGCCGCGACCAATGGGAGGTTGAGTTTGGCGGCTGGCGACTGCGTCGACTGTGGGCCGCAGCAGGGGTCGTCGAGCGTGGGTGCCGGGCCTATGTCGATCGAGTGAGTTGTTGACCGCACGGCAATAGCCGACACGCCAGGCAGGGCGGTGATGCGGGCGGCGCGGATGGCGTTGAGGATGACGAAGACTTCTGCGGTTTCGTGGATCAGGACCACGGTGGCCAGGCCGAGGACACCGAATGCGGCCAGTGGTATCAGGACGGCGATGATGGCCAGCGAGAACGCGATGTTCTGCACCATGATTCGCCGGGCGCGCCGCGAGTGGGCCAGTACCTGGGGTAGGTGGCGAAGGTCTTCACCCATCAGGGCGACATCCGCGGTTTCGATGGCGACATCAGTACCCATGGCGCCCATGGCGATGCCGATGTCGGCGGTGGCTAGCGCAGGAGCGTCGTTGATGCCGTCGCCGACCATCGCGATCGGGCGACCTTGCGCAATGGTTCGCAGTAGAGCTGCTTTGTCCTCGGGAAGCAGCTCGGAGTGCACGTTCGTGATGCCGGCCTCGGCGGCCACTGCTTCGGCGGTGCGGGTGTTGTCACCGGTGAGCATCGCCACCGTGATCCCCAATCGCTTCAAGAGACTGACGGCCTCGGCGGCTTCGGGGCGAAGTTCATCGCGTACCGCGATGGCGGCGACTGGCACGTCGTCGCGGGCGAGTACCACCACGGTGGCGCCGGCGGCCTGCAGCCGCTCCACGTCGGCGGCGAGTGGCCCGGGGGGTACCCAGGTGGGTTTCCCGAGGCGCAGCCGGCGGCCGTCGAGGTCACCGTGCAGGCCGTGCCCGGGTATTGCGGTCACGTCGCTGGCGGTCGGTGCGTCCCCGGCGGCAGTCATGATCGCTTGGGCGAGTGGGTGTTCGCTGCGCGCCTCCAAGGCGGCTGCCCACCTCAGCGCCTCATCGGCGCTGAAGTCGTCGGTGGTGACGACGTCGATGACACGGGGCTTATTGCGGGTGAGCGTGCCGGTCTTGTCCAGGGCGACGACCTTGATACGGCCGAGCTCCTCGACTGCGGCGCCGCCCTTGATCAGGGCGCCGTGGCGGCTGGCGGCCCCGATGGCCGCGACCACGGTCAGCGGGACAGCGATCGCCAGCGCGCACGGTGAGGCGGCCACGAGCACCACCAACGCCCGCTCCAGCCACAGCATCGGGTCACCGAAAACCGCGCCCACTACGGCGATACCTACGGCCAATGCCATGATCGCCGGTACCAATGGTCGGGCGATCCGATCGGCCAGTCGTTGGCCGGCGCCCTTGCGTTCCTGGGCTTGCTCGACGATGTGCACGATCCGCGCCAGTGAGCTGTTGGCGGCCAGGGCGGTGACCTCGACCTCGATCGCTCCGCCGCCGTTGATGGCGCCGGCGAACACGTCGCTGCCGGGGCCGGCTTCGACGGGTACTGACTCGCCGGTGATCGCCGACAGGTCGAGGCTCGTCTGTCCGGATCGGATGGTGCCATCGGTGGCGGCGCGTTCACCGGGCCGGATCACCATGACGTCACCGACGACGAGATCACCAGGAGCAACGGTGATTTCACCGCCGTCCCGCAGTACCGAGGCCTTGGGCGGCACCAGGGACAATAGGGCGCGCAGCCCGCGGCGGGTGCGGCTCACCGCGTAGTGCTCCAGGCCTTCAGCGATCGAGAACAAGATGCCCAGTAGGGCGGCCTCGGCGAACTGGCCCAAGGCCACCGCACCGATCGCGGCGATCGTCATCAACGTGCCCACCCCGATGCGACCGTGCCGCAGATTGCGGATCGCATCTGGCACGAACGTGATCGCACCGGCGGCTACCGCAGCCAGCTCGACGGCGTGCGCGGCACCCTCGAAGCCGGCCCGCCCGACGAACCAGCCCGCGGTGAGCAGGACTGCAGCCAGCGTCGCGAACTGCAATTCGCGAACCTGCCACAGTTTTTCGGGACCCGCTTCGGGTTCGGCGGCACCCTGCGGCCCGCAGCATGCATCAGACACGATCGGGTTCCTTTCCAGCAGCCACCGTGTCAACGCCGCCGAGCACCAAGTCGGTCAACTGGCGCCCGCGCTCGGTCAGCTGGTACATCACCAACTTGCCCTGACGCCGCGAGGACACCAGCGAAGCGTTCTTGAGTTGGCGCAGATGGTGCGACACCAAGCCCTGAGGCAGTCCCACCACCCACGCCATATCGCACACGCACAACTCGTCACCGGCCGAAAGCGCGGCCGCGATGGACAACCGGGTCGCATCGCTCAGGCCGCGCGCCGCAGCGGCGGCGGCTTGGATGGTGGCACTGTCGGGCACCGTAGCCCGGATGGACTCCGCGTGCGGCAGGTCCAAACAGAGAAGATCGCAGGCATCTACCGGCTCCGTCATACCCACATACTAACGTATGTTTATATGAATTCGACGGGGTCGGGGCAATCCTGACCGACACCGGGTTTAGTCGGAGGATCTGCGGCGCCACCGCGCGACGTCCGGTTGCCGCCCGTGGGCCAGCCATCAGCAGCGATTCTTCGAGAGCGGGTCGGAGATCGACGTCTGAGTGGCGCCGGTCGGCGTTGTGGTGGCCTCCGACGCACACCCGCCGCGTCGAGTGAACGGGTAGATCATCTGGCGCAGATAACTGTTGGGGTAATCAGGCTTGGCGGCCATACCCAGCTGACTGGAGTCGAATCGCCTTGCGGGATCATAGGAAAAGGTCCGCATGAGGTGATCCCACAGCAAGGTGAACAGCCCGAAGTTGACGTCGCCGATGCCGGCCCACTTCAGGTGGTGGAATCGGTGGCCCTCGTTGAGGGCCAGGACGTACTTGGCAGGGCCGATGCGGTACTCGGCGTTGGAGTGTTGCAGCAGCAGTTGAATAGCGACGGCCAGGGCGAGGGCTGATGCGACATCGACGGGCAGCCCGATCAGGATCAGAGGTGCGACGCCGGCGGCCATCTCCACGGTTTGGTGCAGCGGGTGTTTCATCAGGCCGTTGAGGCCGTAGAAGCGGGTGACGCTGTGGTGCACCGCGTGGAAGCGCCACAGCACGCCGACCTTGTGGCTGGCCAGATGTACCACGGTAATGCCGAAGTCGGCGACCAGGATCGCGGCGAGGACTTGCGTGACGAATGGCCAACTGTGTGGCCACAACTGGGGCGCGGGGACGATGGCGGCGAGCAGCGGGATCGCGGCGACGCTGGCCAGAATGAGGGTTTCGTTGACTGCGACGTGGATGCGGTCGCGCATGCCATCGGCGCGATCGTGGTTCCACTCTGAGTCGTACGGGATGATTCGCTCCACCAGGAGCGCGGTTGCGATTGCGACTGCCAGAATCGCGAGCAGCCAATATTTTGGGGCGCCAGCGGCGGCTACGGCGATGCCTGCGCCGTTGAGTCCGACCAGCATGAACGGCACGTAGCCGTAGCGGGCCACTGCCTGGAGCGCGGTGGTGGACGGCGAAGCCGCACGGGAAGTTGTACGCATGCCTTGATCGTCGCGGTAGCCACCGGGCCAGGGCTTGAATGATTCGGCTAGCTGCTGGGGTCGAGGTCCCAGGACACGTGGCGACTCAGCACCGAGGGCGGCAGGCCGAACATCTCGCGGGTGGTGCGAGTGAGGTGGGCGCTGTCGGCGAAGCCTGCACCGTGCGCGGCGCCAGTCAAGTCGTCCCCGCCCTGGACCAGAGTGATCGCAATCCGCAGCCGTGACCACAACACATAACGCCGAAGCGGGATTCCAACCTGCTCGGTGAACAGGTGAGTGAAGCGGCTCGCCGAAAGGCCCACCTGCGCCGCGAGTTTGGTACCGCTAACGGGACCGGCTGCTACAAGAGCTGGCAGCAACCGCAATGCATGGTCGACCGAGGAGTGTTGCGCCGGGACATCGCGATCGGAGGTAGCGGGTGCAAGGTGCGCGGCTACGTCGGCGACCACGGTGGCAAGCGGTCGGCGCGCAGCGGAGGCGAACGCCGAGCTGATGACCCATCCAGCGTCGATCGCCCGCAGATGCGCAGCTCGTCCCGGCGCTGATTCCGGCTCCAGGAAGATCACTGTGCCGTCCTCGGCACCGCCCCAGATTCGATGGACCGTGTCGGCAGGCACCACTACCTTCGTGCCCGTGTGTGGCGCTCCCTGCTCATCGAGGACCGTCAAAGGCGTTGTCGCCATGATGATCTGCACTGCGTGGTGGGCGTGGGTATCGGTGGCACCGATAGACCCGGCGAAGGCCAGCACTCCCGACCGGAGCAGCGCCGCACCGCGCCAGCGCGGCTGGACGGCGTCTGCGGAGTTATTCGTCTCCGGGTCGATCATCGTTCGAGGTGTTCAGGCGGCGGTGCCGTAGTAATTGCCAGAACGCGAGTCCAGAGGAACAGGCGTCGTAGACGTATCGCTCCGCATGCACGGGTCACTGTTGGGCGCCGTCGCGCACGGCGATACCTGCGCAACGATAGGGCTCGGACGGGCGTGAGCGCCATCAAGCCGACGGTCCCCTGACAGGTGACCGACCGATGCGGGGAACGAAACGTCCGACGCGGCCGACGTAATCGCGGTAGCGCTCGCTGTGCGTGCGGTGCAGATACGGTTCCTCCACGAAGCGGACCTGCAGCTCGATCGACGTCAACAACAGAACAAACCCTATGATTGCCAGCGGATTTGGCGCCATCAGCGCTACGCCGGCACCGAAAATCAGCATTGCGGTGAAGATCGGGTTGCGGACCCAGCCAAACATTCCACGGTCCACGAGTTGGGTGGTTTCGCCGGCGTCGACGCCGATGCGCCACGAGTCACCCATCGACTCTTGCGCCCACAACGTCGTGGCGATACCGACCACCGCCGCCACGGTTCCCAGCGCCCCAAATACGGGGGCGCCGAGCGTGGCGATAGGCGACAGCCAACCGGCTACCTGGAGGATCGGCGCGAGCGCACCCACCACCATCGCGACCACGAAGCCGGCACCGGCGAGCCACTCTAACGACCCGGGCCGTCCATGGAAGCCGCGCATACCCGTGGACCCTGTACGGCGCCACTGCCGATAGCTGCGCCACCCGAACCCCAAAACGATAAATATCCCGTAAAGCATCAGTGCTGCCGTTGCCATCGTGGCCCCTCCATTCAATTCGTAACCGTTGTGCGCACGAGCGACTACTCCGCGACCGAAGAGTCCCTTGCAGATCGGGCCAGTGTGTCGAATCGGTCGGCGCAAGCCGCCGAGCAGAAGCGGTAGGTTCGGTCACCACGGCTTCGGGTGATCGCGGCGGACGCGGCGGTCACATGTAGCCGGCACACCGGGTCGACGTGCTGCTGGTGTTCCTCGCCGATGTCCACTGCGAACAGTTCCATCCGGTTAGCCATGTTTCTGATGCCGACCAGCCCGAGCGCTTCGACGGGAAGTCCGAGATCGGCGGCGGCCGCGGCGACGTCGCGGCCGAATACGATTCGCCCAGGTGCAGCGAGTGCTGCCAACCGCGCCGCGGCGTTCACAATCGTCCCGAACACATCGCCGCGCCGTCTCACCACCGTTCCCGCGCTGACCCCCGCACGAAGCATCGGGAAGCCCTCGGCACGCCTGGCCGCAACGCCCAAGCGGCGCAGGAAAGCCAGCGCCGCAGGTGCGTCCGCACTGGCGACCATGACGGCATCACCCATCGTCTTGATCAGCTCGTCGCCGGGCCCCAGCGCTTCGCCTGCCATGCCTGCGAAGTCCTCGGCGAACTGGGCAGCGACGTGATCGCCATGAATCTCGGTGAGTGCGGTGTAGCCAGACATGTCGACGAACACGATGGCCGCATTGGTGTCGACATGGTCGAGAGTCGGTTCAGCACTTGCCTTGGCCGTCACCGCCTGGAGCTGTGTCCCCGTCCGCGGACTCGCAGGCCGCCCCGTGCGGTTCGGCGCAGTGACCGTCGTGGGTGTCGTCGCTCGCTTCATGAGATCACGATACATAGCCATATGCGCATGTGTCTATATATAGTTGCCGCGCCGTGGTGCCGAGCGAACCATGAAGGCCGGGAACGCCGACCGCTATGCACCGCAGTTCTCACCGCCTGAAGTGGTTTGCCACCTCGCAATAGTGGCAATGGCGCCTTCATGCCAGAGATCCGCCAACCTGACACAACAACGTTGGTCCACGGGGCGCATGCCGTTCGCTTCGAGTCCATTGCAAATGGCGGCCGTCAGAGTCGGTCTACCGCGTAATGCCGACCCAGAAACTGCATCGCATGAACCTCCGGATACCGGTCCTGTCTCGGATGGCAGACGACGTGCAAAACGGTGGCTCGCTGCGTCGCTCGACCGCCATTCTCATGTGGAGTGCATATGCTGCTCACGCCGCGGTCACAGTATGGGCACTCGCGAAACCAGACAAACAATTGAAGTCCCCGCGGTGGGCAATTCCGGTCGGCTGGGCTGCTGCCGCAGGTGGGGCTGGACTATGCGTCGCAGCGATGAGCCGCTTCGCCAGCGCAGCTGAAGTAGAGGGAACCCGCAACGACGCCCTCGCCACGAGGGGTATCTATCGCTACTCCCGCAACCCGCAGTATCTGGGATACGTCGTCGCCCTGGGCGGCGCGGCGGTGGGTCGGCGTAGCCTCACCGCCGCCGGACTCACTGCTGCAATCGCTGGCGCCTACGCGTTATGGGTACCTGTTGAGGAACATCAGGTCGAGGTCCTCTACGGCGAGGACTACAGACGGTACGTACGCGAGGTGCGCCGATGGTGGGGCCGACGACTTTAGCTCGCTGTGCAGATGAGGCACCGGCTCGACATTGAGGGGGTCCCGTGGAGGGTTTCGCTCTAGTTCTTGCGCTGGCCGGTCTGCCCGCTGCCGGCAATTTCCTGGGCGCGGTGGTCGCTGAGCTGTTCAACGTGTCGGCGCAGGCGCTGAGCATTGCACTTCATATGGCAGCCGGAATCGTGCTCGCTGTCGTCGGCCTCGAGCTCATGCCCGAGGCACTGAGAGCATCGCCTGCCTGGATACCCATCGTCGGCTTCGTCGCAGGAGGGGCCTTCTTCATAGGACTTGAGCGGACCATAGGTTATCTGCAGGCGCGCCGCGATGGCAGCGAAACTAGGACGGGGCCGTTGGCCATCTTCTCCGGGGTCTCACTCGACTTGTTCAGCGACGGCGTGATGATCGGCACCGGAACGGTACTCAATCCTGCTCTGGGGCTTCTGCTCGCGCTGGGGCAGGCCCCAGCGGATATTCCGGAGGGATTCGCTGCAGTCGCGACACTTCGCCGGGCGAATGTGCAGCGTGTCAAACGCCTCCTCATGGCGCTGACGTTCGCTGTGCCGATCCTGGTGGGGGCGTCCTTAGGGTACTTCGCTTTGAGAGACGCGCCGGAGATTGTGACGCTGACCATCCTCGCTGTCACCGGGGGTGCGCTGTTGAGCGTGGTCGTGGAGGAGATGCTGACCGAGGCCCATTCTGGAGCGACCTCTCGCTGGGATCCTGTGTTCTTGACGGCCGGCTTTGCCCTCTTCGCGCTGATTTCGGTGTACGCCGGATGATCCTGCTCGACTCACGTTCCGACCACGGCCCGCCTATCGGCGTCGAGCGGCTCGGCCGCCGCTCCAGGAGCTTGGCGTGATTGCACCACGGCTATCCCCCAGAAGCCACCAGGAAGGAGCAGAATCTCCATGGCGACGTCATTTGATTGCGACGTGATTGTGATCGGTGCCGGTGCTGCCGGTGTTGCCGTCGCCCGCGTGCTTGAGAATTCCGGATTGTCGGTCCGCCTGCTTGAAAAGGCCGAACGTGCAGGAGCCAGCTGGTGGATGCGTTACGACGGTTTGCGGCTCAACACGACTCGTTGGCTTTCCGATCTCCCGCTGACACGAATGCCGGCGAGATACGGACGGTGGCCGCATCGCCAAGATTGGGCCGCTTATATCGAGGATTACGCCGCAACGCTAGGTGACACCGCTTTCGGTGTGACGGCTCAACGCCTGAACAAGAAGTCCGCCGGGTGGCTGGTTCAGACGGACATCGGAGCGATGTCGGCGCGTTTCGTCGTTGTCGCCACCGGCCATGACCGGGTGCCGCAGATACCGAAATGGTCTGGAGTTCAGAGCTATTCGGGGACGCTGATTCACTCGTCGCAGTATGGTCGCGCCCAGGACTTTCGCGGACAGAAGATTCTCGTGGTGGGCACCGGTAACTCCGGGGTCGAGATCGCCACCTTGCTCGCCGATGAGCCTTCCACGCAGGTTTCGTTGAGCGTGCGCAGCCCCCCACTGCTATTGAAACGAGAAATCGGCGGGATACCGGTCACCGTGCTCGCTGAGATTGGCCGCTTCCTGCCTGATGCTGTCCTCGACTTCGTAGGCCTCAGCGCGCACCGGTGGATGTGGCAGAACCTGGCGCCCTACGGGCTTGGCGATACTGCCAAACGACTCTCAACGATGCGCCACACCTACTACTCCCCACCCTTGGATAGCGGCTTCGCCGCCGCCGTGCAGCGCGGCGCGATTCACCTACGGTCGGCTATCGCCGGGTTCGACGGCGCCGCCGTCATTTTCGAGACCGGCGGGTCCGATGCCTTCGACGTCGTCATCGCTGCCACGGGCTTTCGGCCCGGTCTCGAACACCTCGTCGGCCACCTCGGCGTACTCGACGACTACGGCGAGCCCGCCGTGACCGCCGGTGCACAGCACCCCGCTGCCGCCGGCCTGTTCTTCGCCGGATTCCGTTTCGGGTTATTCGCGTTACTTCCTTACCTGGAGGGCGACGCCAGGGCGATCGCCCTGGCGGTATCGGGCCACGCTCCTCGCCTATGGACACTTCGGCGCATCCTCAAGCTTCCGCTTCTGGCGCCCTGACCTGATTTCTTGGGCGAGTACGGTGTCGTGGCGCTATCAGGGTTCGCCGTCTCGACGTCCGCGCCGCGGAGGCGGTCATCGCCTTTCACCGTATTGCACTGGGCCGCAGGCCCATATGCACGGTCAGGTAATCACTTTCACGTTGCTGTAGAGGGTGCATGCCATGACTGGCTTGCGCCCGTGCGAGCTATTTCCGTCGCGCCGCCGACGCGCTAACTCGAAGAGGACCCGGCTGCGCGGCTATGCCGAATCGAACGGACAACGCGTCGGCGACAAACTCCAGGACCGGTTCTCGGCCGCGGTCAGACTTGAGGTCCACGGTGGCCGAACGCTTACTGCGGTTGGGTCTCGCGACTGGGCCCTAGGCCCACTGGTGGTGAATTTGGCTAGGTGGAGGCCAGCAGAATCTGCGCGAGGCGCGTGGTCGTTTCCACGCCATCGTCGTAGCCGCCTTCCCCGTCGAGCGAGTTCATGATCGCCAATGTGTAGCGCTGTCGAGGGCCGGCGAAACCGACGCTGTTGACGACCCAGCCGCCCTGTTCTCGGGACCACCCGTTCTTGTTTCCGGGAGTCATGGCCGGGCCCGCTCCCCACACGCCCCATTGCTGGTTGGCGTCGAGGTGCTGCATCTCCGCAACGATGGCCGCGGTCTGGGCCGCAGGCAAGCTGGTGAGGGTGTAGTTCATCAGCCGGTCGAGGTCGTCGCTCGTGGCCTTCTGAAAACCCCAGTACGGGTACGTGCCGCTGAAACCCTGCTGCGGTTGCAGGCTGGTGAGTCCGTACGTGGCAAAATTGCGGTTGAACGCCATGTTGTCAGGTCCGCTGTAGCGTTCCCAAAGCGTATCTGCAGCGTCGCTGTCCGAAGAGTGCATCATGTCGGCCATGAGTTGGCGGTCGGCCGGGGTCAAGGTGATCTTCCCGGCATGTGCCCGAGTCAACAGGTCGACCACCATCGCCAGCTTGATGGTGGATGCGGTCCACATCATCGTGGTGGCCGCGTTGTTTCGGTGAGCCTGTCCGGTCGTCCGGTCGCGAAGCACATACCCGACCGTGCCCGGACGAGTGGCAAGGTAAGCGTCCGCCTGTGCGATGCGCTGTCCGGTCTCAGCCACCGCGACGGGCGTCGGCGCGAAGAGCAGAACGGTTATGGCGACCAGTCCGGTGACGACGGCTTTCACGGTCGTAGCTTGTCAGCCCCAGTGGCAATCAAGGCCGACGGCACGCCGGGTAAGCCCCGATTCCTACTATCCACCTCCGTACGTGGACGCTTGATGACGACCTGTTAGCTGTCGCAGCTAGTGGTGCGACATCGGCTCGTTGCCCGTTCGGCGTAAGCGGGTGCCGCGCCATATCATCTGCTACAGAAGGGCGTCCTCGTGATGGGCGATCGCCCTACTCGACACCGAGCCAGTGCCACGGCACATGGTCCACCCCGGGGACGAGCGTTGAGGCGGCGGACATGCTGACAATACCGTCATCGGCATCATGAGCCAGGGCTTGGCGCGGCCGTCCTCAGTTCGGTCGCAGTCGAGCGGCGGCGCTGGACGATCAGCACCGCGAGCGTCGCCCCCACTGCCAGAAGCCCGCCGGCAGCGATCATTTGGCCTCCCAGCCGCTGGTCGCCGAGCAAGTCCGCATGCCAGCTCAGTTTCAAGGAGCGGTAGAAGACGTCGCCGAGAACCTCGCGCATGTTCAACACCACGACCCCGGCAATGGCGAACTGCGAAAACGCGCACAACAGTATTGCGATCCGGCCCCGCCCGGGCATCATCCGTGGCACCGATTCGACGCCGCTGACGGAGGCGAAGAACAATGCGCCGCTGAGCAGGAAGTACCCGATCATCAGCATGTGCGAGGCGTGTTCGCTCACGGCGGCATCGAACACCACTTCGAGGCAAAGACCGTAGACACCCATTACGAGAAGGGTTAGCGCCGTCCACGGATGCGTGATGAAACGCAGCAGTGACGAATCCAAGGCGATGACCAGCCATTCGCGTGGGCCAGGCACCCCGTTGGGGTCGACTGCCTGCAATGCCTTCAGCGCCAGGGTCACCGGTGCGCCCTGCACGAGCAACACCGGCACCACTATCGTGAGTATCAACTGAGCGACAGCGTGCATGCTGAACATTGCCGCCATGTACATGCCAAGCCCCGATGAAGTGGCGAACAGCAAAGCCAGGCAACCGATCAGCCATGATACGGTGCGTCGCGTTGACCACGGGGCGCCGCGGCGAGCCAGCCGATACACCGCAGCAAGGTAGATGCCGGCCATGACTATCGCAGCCGTGCCGAAGATCAGGTCGAACCGCCATTCGACGAACACCCGCGCGATCGTCGGCGGCTCGGCGAGATCGAAGCCGAGCACAGACTCGGCCGGAAGCGGTTCGCGCGTCGCGGGCGGCGGAGGCGTGCGAGCCAACCCGACCGCGACGCCGACTGCGACGCCAAACAGGGCGGCTTCTGTGAGTGCGAGGCGCAGCAGCGGTCGGCGCGACGTCGGATCGCGCTGGAGCGCAACGATCGAAGTCCGTCGCTGCCACCAGCCGATCACACCGAGGCCGGCGAGCGCTGCCACCTTCCCCACGACGAGGAGCCCGTAGCTGCTGTCGTAGATGTTCGACACATCGATCCGCACCGCCGCATTGACGATTCCGCTCACGGCCATCGACGCAAAGCACCACAGCGCCAGACCCGAGAACCGCCGGGCGGCAATGTCGGTGTGGCTGCCGCCGCGCAGCGCGTGCCCGAGCAGCGCCAGCAATCCGCCCGCCCACAATGTTCCGGCAACCAGGTGAATGATCAGACTGTTGGTTGCGATGTCGTGTGAGCCGCCCGACGAGGAATGCCCCGTCACGGCCAGCGGCATCAACGTCATCAAGCCGCCCGCCAGCAGGGCGGGAGTCCACGACCACCGCAGCACCGTCAGGCTCGCTACGGCGACGACCGCCGCCAGAATCGAGGTGGTGCGCCATGCCGCGCTGGTTTCGACGAGGTCGGCCGCCGACCATACGTCCAGCGGTGTGAGCTCGGTCAACGGTACCCCCGACACGTCGGAGATCGTCAGCGCCACCAACAGCGCCGCGCACACAGCCCATACGGCACAGGCGGCACCCCCGACCCTGAGCGCCCGGTAACCGTCGGCGTCGAGCACTCCACTGGACTGCGGCGGCACGAGGAACGCCGCGAACAGGAAGTGTCCGATCGCCACCATCGCAGCGATCTCTCCGGCAGCGCGCACGAACGACAGGCCGTAGGTAGTGAAGGGCCCCGGATCGCTCAGCCCGGTCACCGCAAGTACCTCAGGCAAAGCTAAAGCGCCGATCGCCGCAGCGGTAACGCCCGCAATCGTTGCAACACCGAGCAACACAGCTCGCACCGTCCCGCGCCGGGGAGAGGCGGACGTGGCCATCACCACTCCGAACCGGCGGTGTCTTCGCCGTCAAGACTCCGGAGCATCACAGTCAACACGGGGGTTCCCGGAAACAGCGAAGATGCGCCGCGCTCGAAAGCGTGTGAGTCATATCGGAAGTGTGGTGTTGCTGACGAACGCATCGCGCACCCACGACACCACCTCGTTCCACAGCCCGGTCAGCAGGGCGATGCCGACCGCGACAAGGAGCACGCCGCCGAATACCTGAATTTGCCGGGCGTTTCTTCGCAGCCAGCCCAGGGCACGCACCGCCCGTCCGGATGCCACCGCGAATAGCACGAACGGAGCGCCCAGACCCACACAGTAGGCAATGACGAGCACGATGCCGCGCACGACGTTGGGCCCCTCGGTGGCAGATGCCACGGCAATGACACCCGTGAGCGTCGGTCCCAAACACGGGGTCCAGCCCAGCCCGAACACCGCCCCAAGGAGCGGCGCACCCCACAGCGTGGACAACGACGTGGGCGTAAACCGTGCGTCGCGTTGTAGCGGAGAGAAGAAACCCAGGAACACCAGACCCATCACGATCGTGATGACTCCACCGATGCGCTGCAACAACACCCCATTGGTGATGATTGTCGTCGTCAGACCCAGAATCGCGACGGTTCCCATCAGGAACACTGCGGTGAACCCGACGACGAACAGTCCCGCGGCCCCCGCCACCCGCAGACGTGCACTGGCGTGCGGCTGGGCACGAGCCCGGTCATCCACGCCGACGACCGCGGCCAGATAAGACAGATAGCCGGGTACGAGAGGGACGACGCAGGGCGAGGCGAACGACACGAACCCGGCCAAAACAGCTACGAACACCGCGAGGAGGAAGTGACCAGACGTGGCGATTGTGGTGACACCGTTCACGAAGCCCGACACCCCTTCGTACCCACCGGTCTGATAACGCTCGACAACGACCCAGTTCCGCGGCCGTAATGCCGCATCCGACGCCCATCATCTACTATGAAACTACGTAGCAACAAATCGTCGAAGGGAGGAGGTCCGCATGGGGCGCCCGCCCCCCAAGCTGGCCGTTGCAATGATGACGGCCGCACTAACCGCCGTGACGGTGCTGGCCGGCCCGTCGGCGACCGCCGACCCCAAAACACCCCTGCCCGCACCCGGCGACCCCCTCACCGCCCCCGGCTCGACAGCACCGACTCCCTTCCTCCCTCCGCCAACCGGGCCGCCCCCCGGCTCATCGCCGACAGCTGCCGAGGACCCGCCGGCCGGCCAGAACCCGGCGCCCTACCTCGGGCCGCCCGTCTTCGCGCCCCCCACGTTCAACCCGACAAACGGCTCGATGGTCGGCGTCGCCAAACCAATCATCATCAATTTCCAAAGACCTATCGCCGACCGCGCGCTGGCCGAACAAGCCGTCCACATCTCCTCCACCCCCGCGGTCCCCGGGAAGTTCTACTGGATGAGCACGACCCAACTCCGATGGCGACCCATCGACTTCTGGCCCGCCAACACCACGGTCAGCATCGATGCCAGCGGCACGAAATCGAGTTTCCGCACCGGCGACTCGTTGGTGGCGACGATCGACAACGCCACCCTCCAAATGGAGGTCATGCGCAACGGCGTACTCGAGAAGACCATGCCGGTGTCCTTGGGCAAGCCGGGATACGAAACGCCCAACGGCACCTACTACGTGCTCGAGAAGTTCGCCGACATGGTGATGGACTCCTCCACCTATGGTGTGCCGGTCGACGCCGCTGAAGGTTACAAGCTCGAGGTCAAAGACGCGGTGCGCATCAACAACGCCGGCATTTTCGTTCACGGCGCGCCCTGGTCAGTCGCCGATCAGGGCAAGCGCAACGTCAGCCACGGGTGCCCCAATTTGAGCCCAGCGAACGCGCAGTGGTTCTACGACAACTTCGGCAGTGGGGACCCCGTCGTCGTCAAGAATTCCGTCGGTATATACGACGAGAACGACGGAGCCCAGGACTGGCAGATCTGACGTACACAATGGCGCCGGTCGCGTCGCACGGGGCACCCGGT
Organism: Mycolicibacterium poriferae; assembly: GCF_010728325.1. Next base: position 87,241 of record NZ_AP022571.1, on the reverse strand, counting down.
GAATAGTCGAACGTCCGCAGCGCGCGTCTCCCGGCTCGCGGCGCTGATCGCCCGGCGGTCAGGTGCGGCGCCGATGGCCCTGCTTCACGTTTGGAAGCGGTCAAGGGCGTTTCTCGCCCCGACTGTGCGGTTGCCGCGGCCCATGTATTGCCAATCCTTGCTTGGATCCGGCCCCGAGAGCATCGCCGATATACCCGCCGGGGTATTGCAGATTAGCGCCGAGGCAAATCTGCAGGGAAAATGTTCGTCGGTCGATGCCGTTCCACGGACACAGTCACTTCACGGTTTCGCATTCTTTGCCGGCATGTTGAGGCACTTTGACCCTACTGTCGGGACGCCCTGCCAGTACATCGTGGGTTTCAGGAAAATTTCCCGGCCAGTCAAGTGAAAGGATCTCGCAACCACGATGTATGGCACAGACGGCGACGTACGGGGCGGGTGGATGCTCATTGACGCGATGACTGTGCTGTGTCTGCCGCCCTGATCACCGCGGGCGCGCTAGCCGTCCGGCATTTCGCTGGTATCGATGTACAGCGCAAGCGCGCGAGTTCAGCGGCTTGGTCGTGGCCCAAGCCGCTGTAGCACCCGGGTTTGCGCGCAGCCACACCGGCAAGGATGGATTTCGGCGGCAAATGACGCCGCTGGGTGAACACCAGGAATCGCGATGACTCAAGTGCCGCGGGCTCACGGTCGGCGGATAGCGCGGCGCCGGTCGACCGAGCACCTCAAGAGTTGGGTGTAGCGAAGGAGATTGCAAGCATGACCGATACACCTGAATCGATGAGCGATCGAATCGCTGTCGCCGGACAGCGCCAAGGGGTCAACCATGCACTGGCGTGGAGTGGCATTGCCGCCGCTGCGGTGTTCATCGTTGCGGTGGTGTTCTTTTCCGGGTTCTTAATCGGCAGGGCGACCGACGATTTCGGCGGCAATCGGGGACATTGTCAAGGAACGCCCGGCATGATGGGGCCCGGCATGATGGGGCCGCAGGGCTCGTGGCCCCACGGAAACATGGGGCCTTCAGGTCCCTGGGGTCCCGGCCAGTCACAGCCGCCGACAATCACACCGACCACACCTCGGCCGTAGCGTGCAATGGCTGATTATGATGCAGCAGAAGCGATTCCAGAGTTCGTTGGGCAGGGCCATCGTCGGCACGAAGCGGCCAATGCCCGAAGAAGCTTCGCACCAAGCGTCCGCCGACAACGCGATTCCCACGACACATGTTCAGCACGAGGAGGAACCTCAGGGATGGACGGAATGAGCAGACGAGTGGCGCTGAGAATGCTCGTCACCGGTGCGGCCCTCTTCGGCCTGGGGCACGCCTTGCGCACCATCATCGACATACCGGTCAGCCGTGCCCAACCCGGGATGGGTGGCGCGACGGGAATGGACATGCGCGCCTACCTGAACATGTTCATGCGCCATACCGAGCTTCGACGCAACGTCGAAGAGATTCCCGGAGGTGTGCGCACCACCACCGAGACTGACTCCGCCGACCTCGTCGCCGAACTGCAGGCCCACGTCTCATCGATGTATACCCACCTCGATCAAGGCAGCGAAGTCACCTGCATGAGCTCAAGCCTGCCCACGCTGTTCCGCCGCGCTGCTGATTATCAACGTCAGATAACGTTCACACCCGGCGGCGTGGTCGTCGTCGAAACCTCCAGCGATCCCGAACTGGCCAACGCCATTCGCGAACACGCCCGCGAAGTCACCGGATTCGTCGTCGAAGGAATGCCGGCGATGATGAGTGGAATGATGGGCGGCGGGATGATGAAACCCGGCATGGGTCACGGAATGATGGGACCAACCCGCTGAACCAAAGCAAGCACACACATTTTACGAGGAAGTTGAACGAGTAGACATCGGTGCAGCCTCCCGCCCGCCCGGAGAGGCCTCTAGCCTGCCGAAGTGGGTCGCGACCTCACCGAAAAACGACTGAGTGGACTGCAAATCCACGTCACCAGGCGACATGGTCAAATCGCCGACACGGTCAGCGAATTGGCGTAAACAGGCCGTCGAACAGAAGTAGAATCGGTAGGTCCCTTCCTCATGCGTGATCGTCAGCGGGTGGACATCCGTCGTGACGTGCATCCGACATATCGGATCGACGTGCTCCTGGTGACGGGTTCCGACGTCGAGGGCGAACGCTTCCACCAGGGCACCGACGTTTCGCAGTCGAAGCGGGCCCAACGACGTCATCGCGACAAGGTCCGTTCCTCGAAGCGCGGACGCGGACGAGGCGTCACCGACGATCTGACCTGGCCGGGCGACAGCGGCCAGTCTGGCTGCGGTATTGACCGTCGCCCCGAAGACGTCTCCGCGGTGCTTCACCACTGCCCCAGCACAGATGCCCGCGCGCAGCAACGGAAATCCGTCGATGCGACGGGTCTCGTGGTGAAGTCGCCGAAGGAAGGCCAGCGCCGCAGTGGGGTCCGAACTGGTGATCATCACGGCGTCGCCGAGGGTCTTGATCATGTCGTCGCCGGGTCCGAGGTTGCTGGCCGCTATGGTGGCGAACCGATCTGCCAGCTCGGCAGCACGATGATCACCGTGAGCTTCGGTGAAAGCCGTGAACCCAGCGATGTCCACAAAGACGACCACTGTGTCTACGTCGGCATGCTCGAATCCGCCTGCTGAATTGGACGTTTCGATCATCATTGCGTCTCCACTGCACGCTCGACGCGTGGCGCTGCTGGGGTTATCGACTGCATCGGCAGTCCGAGGAGGCGCAACGCATTGGCGACGACGATGAGTGTGGAGCCTTCGTGGATGAGCACGGCGGGACCGATGCCCAAGCCGAAGATCGTGGCTGGGATGAGCACCGCGACGATTCCGAGGCTCGCCCACAGGTTTTGCTTGATCACGCGCGACGAGCGCCGGCTCAAGCTCACCGCGAACGGCAACGCGCGCAGGTCGTCGGCCATCAGCGCAACGTCAGCGGTCTCCAACGCCACGTCGGAGCCTGCCGCCCCCATCGCGATACCGACGCTCGCACCGGCCATTGCGGGTGCGTCGTTGACGCCGTCGCCGACCATCCCGACGCGGCCGTGGCGTTCCCGGAGTGCGGCTATCTGGGCCACCTTGTCTTCGGGCATCAGATCGCCGCGCGCGTAGGTGACACCGACTTCGGCGGCGACGGCGTCGGCCACCCGCTGATTGTCCCCCGACAGCATCACGGTGTTCGTCAAGCCGAGCTCGGCAAGACGTGCGACCACCGCCGACGCCTCCGGTCGGGGAAGATCCATCAATCCGATCGCGCCCAACCAGCGGTCTCCTGCGCGGACGAGCATCGTCGTGCGGCCGGCCTGTTCGAGACGATCCACCTCCGCCGCCAGTTCAGCCGGCGGGGGCTGGGCAAGATCGGTGAACAATTCGGTCTTGCCGATGCAGACCTCGACACCTTCGACGGATGCGACGATGCCGCGGCCGATCACCGCACGGACGTCGGACGCTCGGGGCGTCGCCACTCCGGCCAACCGCTGGCGGCCGTCACGGACGATGGCGCGGGCGAGCGGATGGTCGCTCTGCTCCTCGACGGCCACGGCAATTCTCAGCAGTTCGGCGTCATCGCTGTCTGCGGTAGCAAAAACATCGGCGATCCTGGGCCGCCCTTCGGTGAGGGTGCCGGTTTTGTCGAAGGCCAGCACCTGGACCCGACCGAGTTCCTCCAAGGCTCCGCCGCCTTTCACGAGGATGCCGGCACGCGCTGCCCGCGCCACCGCCGACAACACCGCACTCGGTGTGGCGATCGCCAGCGCACACGGGCTCGCCGCCACCAGAACGGCGAGAGCCCGGTACACCGTGTCGCTGAACGGCTCGTCAACCACGAACCCGGCGAAGAGCAGCACGAATACCCCGATCAGGATCACCGGGACGAAAATGCGCTGGAACCGGTCGGTGAAGCGCTGTGCGGCGGTGGTTTTGGTTTGCGCCTCGGCCACCAGACGCACTACCCGGGCCAGGGTGGAGTCCCCGGCCAGCCGGGTCACCTGGACCTCGATGGCGCCGGCGCCGTTGATGGTGCCGGCGAACACGCGTGATGCGGCGTCGATGAGCTCAGGAGCGGCGGCGGCGACCGCTACATCCGGAACCGGATTCTTGTCAACGGGTACGCTCTCCCCGGTCACCGGGGCTTGATCGATGCTGCTACTTCCTGCCACCACGAAGCCGTCTGCGGCCAGGCGCATGTTCGGGCGCACCACCACGATGTCCCCGATGCGCAGGTCCGCGACAGACACCTCGACGGTGTCGCCGGTGCCGCCGCGTCGGACCAGTGCCGTTTTCGGGGCGAGTTCGGCGAGCGCTTCGATCGCCCGTCGAGCGCGGCCCATCGCATAGCCTTCGAGCGCGTGCCCGACGCTGAACAGGAACAGCAGGAGTGCGCCTTCGGCGACTTCGCCGAGCGCCGCCGCACCCGCAGCGGAGACCAGCATGAGGAAGTCGATCTCGAACCGGCCCTGCCGCACACTGGCGAAGGCTTCCTGCACGGTGAAGAACGCGCCGAAGAAGAACGCCAGGCCGTAGACCACCACCTCAGCCGCGCGCGGCGTATCGGCGAAGGCGGCGAGTAGCCAGCCCGTGAGCAGCAGCGCGCCCGCCAGTCCAGCGAAGACCAATTCGGTGCGTTCGCCGAAGATCCCGCCGTGACCGTGTTGATGGTCGGCATCGTCTCCGTCGTGCGCGACGGCGGCTTCGTCGTCGACTGCTCTCCTGTGCGGCGCCACCTGCGCGGCTATGACATCCACGAGTTCCTGGGCGGTTACCGTCATCCGCTCGAACTCCAGCTCGATCGAATCGGGTGTCGCTGCTGCTGAGACCACGCCAGGCATTGCCGACAGCGTGTCGACGAGTGCTGCACGTGTGGCCTCATCGTCTTGGGTGTCTGTGGTCAACCACCGCAGATGGCCGTACTTCGACGCGATGGTGTCAGCCGCCTGCAGAGCTCGACGCTGCACTTCTGTTGGGGACATAGCCGCGGCGTCGTAGTGCACGCACAGGCGGGGTTTGGTCGTGTCGCCATCGATGACGTGGGCCTGCTCGATGATCCCGTCACCCACCAGGCCGCGCGTGAGGCGGTCAGCGCAGCGCTCGTCGCTACCGGGAAGCAGGTCTGTCAGGTCGAGCGCCAGGGTCCTACTCGTGGGCGTTCCGTCGGCACCGTGTCCCTTCGCCGTCCCGCCGTTAAGATCTGCCATGCATGCAATAATACGCATGTTTGCATATGATGCGTCAACCCCGGCCGCGAAGTCCCACCGCGTCGATGGGCTCAATCACGCTGGGGTCGGCGAGACGGATGCTTCGACCAGGCAGATTCCAATCGGCGGGCGACGCTCCAAGTCCTGCCGAAGAATTGCCGAGAACTCATGTCGGAGAACGCGAAACCGAAGTGGGTGAAGGCGAACCCGGCGAACAGGCAGCAGGGAACGTGTGCATGGTTCCCTCCCCAGTTTCCGTGTTCTCTAAGCCAAGAGTCGCACCCTGCGCGGGTCCGGACGAGGGGCAAAGGTAATTCCGAATGCTTCTAAGCGTGTGGGCGGCAACGCGAGTTTGGATTCGGATGCCTGGTCGAGTTGGTGGACCTTAAGAAGACATGAAGCTTCGGAGCTAGCCAGAAACGGTCTGCGGAACCTCGGTACCATTCTCCCGCACGATGATTGGGTCACCCAGGTTGACTGTATTCAAGTACCATTCGGCATCCTGGGTGCTGAGCCCGATGCAACCATGGCTTGTATTCTCGTAGCCCATTCGATCAACAGCCCATGGAGCTGAATGCACAAATAGGCCACGCCACGTGAAACGGACTGCGTATTCCACGTCCAGCAGGTAGCCGTCGGGGTCATCGATGGGGATGCCGACACTACTCGAATCCATAACGATGTCACGTTCTTTCGCTAATACTGAATAGACACCAACCGGGGTCGGGTATTCAGGGCGTCCCATTGAAGCTGGGAACACGCCCGGTTGTCCCCAATTGGGTCGGTGGTGCGGCGCTGGTAGCTCGGAGGGCGGTACGCCGTCGATGGTCACAGTGAAAGTGCGGTCCGAGACGTTGGCGACGCCGACGACGGCGGCACCAGTCTGGAAGTTTCTGGTTGGCAAGTTGCCCACCGAAAGGGAGATCGTGCTGTGTGCAGGCCAGAACTGGTCAGGTATCCACTGCGCGAGATCGTTTTCAATCCATTCGAACTTGCCCGTCATCGCCGGCACCGACTTGATGTCAACGGCGCGTTCGGCCGCGCGCCGATCGGCGACAGGGCGGTTGAACGTGATCACCACAGGATGGGCTACGCCCACGACCGCGCCCTCCGCAGGTAGCAGCGACGCGACATCGGGTCGATTGGACGAACTCGCGGCCCTACTGATGTCCACGGGGCCCGCAACCACGCTCGCAGCCAACATGGCCGCGGCGAGAACGCTACGAATAGTCACGCGCATGGGTTTCGGCATACCTCGTCGAGTTCTTGGCTGACGCGAGGAGCTTGTTGCCCTCGGCGAGCTCGCGGATAGTCTGATCCGGCGTGTGCCGCCGGAGCTTGTTCGACGCCATGTCGTTGTTGATTCTTCCCGCCCGAACACCGGGCAACAAAGTCCCACAACGGCTGAAGCGCTACGAAGGGCTCCTATCACACTCTGCGGTATCGCATTGTTCATCGTAGCTAATGGTACGGCGGCGAGGTTATGTCGCGAAAGCACTTACGCGCCTTCGATTCGGTTAAGGGTTCGTCACGCTGCGGCCACGGTCCACAGGTCCGAGAGCCCCCTTGCTCCCGGGTGAGCACTTAGTCTTAGTCTTGAGCCCGAGACCTCGAGGTTGCGACGACCTCCGGGGTCGCCGGAGCATCGCCGAGCCGGGTCACCCTCTCGCCGTTGCGATATGACTCGTCAACCCATAATTGCGACCTGCGCGTCGACGGGACGACACCGCGCAAGTCTTGAGTTTTGCCAGAGTCGTGACGTGGCGAGACGGAACTGGTGCGTCGGGTACGCGCGCAAGCTCTGGCCTCGAGGTCAGCCCACCCCGGCGTAGGAGTGCAGCCCCGCAATCACCAGATTGATGAAGAACAGGTTGAAGACCATCGCCACGAAGCCGACCACGTTGATCCATGCAGCCTTCCTGTCACGCCACCCTGCGGTGGATCTGGCATGCAAGTAGGCCGCGTAGGCAACCCATGCGATAAACGACACTGTCTCCTTGGGGTCCCAACCCCAGAAGCGTCCCCATGTCTCCTCGGCCCAGATCGCACCGAAGATGACGCCGAATCCGAAGGTGGGGGAACGCGAAGATTGTCGTGCGGTAGGCGATCCTGTCCAGAATCTGCGCATCGGGCAACCTGGACATGAGGCCCGCGACGTACCCATTTCTGCCGTCGGCCCGCTGCTCTCCGTGGGTCGAGGTCTTGACCAGGAACAGAGCGCTCGCGACTCCGGCGACGAGGAACACCCCGGAGCCGAGGCTCACCACCGACACATGAATGGGCAACCAATACGACTGCAGCGCAGGCATCACGGGCGCGGCATCGGTATACAGCCACTTGCCCGATACCGCGAGCAGGATCAGCACGGGGATTAGGACGAACACCCACAGCGCGCGGAACTGCGGGCGGCGCAACACGACTGCCGCGGCAATGAGGCCGCAGAAGCTGGTCAGGTTGATGAACTCGTACATGTTGCCCCATGGGGCACGTGAGGTGGCCAGGCCGCGCAGCACGATACACATCAGTAGTAAGACGGCACTAACGAAGACGACGGCTATTCCAGCGCGCTCCAGACGTTCTGTGCGCGATCGCCGTGGCATCTCGACGACGACACCCGGGCTCGCGCTGTCACGTGCAACCACTCCAGGCGCCGTCGACTTTTCGAGTGTCCGAGTCCGAGCGATCGCAAAAGTCGCCGAAAGTAGCAACAATGCGAGAGTCAGCCCGGCCACCGCTGATGTGTACGCCCAGTCCGAATAGAGCGCAAGCGATTCCCGTGTGCCAACCACGTTCACGTCTGAATTCCTAACCTGCCGTGGAGAATTCGCGACGCAGCGTAGCCGAACCACAACCTCGCTGGTCTGCCTCCGCGCGTCTCGCCTTCCTGCGACCGTTTCGGCGAGTGCATTGTCGAATTGCCGATTCGGTCGGTGTGTGGTCGGCCGCCGCGACCCGCAGACTTGACGACATGCCTAGCCCATCGGTGACGAAGGTCTGGAAGTGTCAAGAAGATGTCCAAAGCCATTGAGCCGCCTATCCGTTCGAAGCGATGGGCTCGGTCGATTAGCTGATAGCCATTTCCTGAGCGCGGCAGCTTGGTGCTTGGGGGATGCGTCCGCCACGCCGGCCTCGTCGAGAACGAAGTAACAGAGGGTTGCTTCGCCGTATCGACCGTCGATCATGCCCACGTCGGTAGTTGCCCTAACTTCGGCCGCCGCGACGCGAAGTTCGAGGAGCGTCCAATCGACGGGCGATCCTGAACCTGGACGATGGCGCAACCACTCCTGGAACTCCACGTGCAAGTCGGACGGCAGGGGGTGCCCGCTGCGGGACAGGGCTGTGACCACCACCAGTAGGGCCTGGCTCGGCTCACCAACATGCAGCGCCGTGAGCGCCGCCAAACGCTGCTCTTCTGATAGGCAGGGTTCGGCGGCCTCCCACATCACCTCAGCCATCTCGAAGTCTCCCCTAATCACTTCGACGGCCCAGGCGATTCGCCGACCCACCTTGGCTTCGACCGCGGGCGTATCTGCGATAGAACTCGAACGTCCTGCGAATGGCGTTGCATCAGAATGGAATAGCGTCCTTTCGCGCCTTTCGACATCATGGCGGGCCGTTTAGGTGCGCACTTGAGCGTCGTCGCGGCGCGTGACATCGCCGTCATCAGGCCCGTGGGCACGGCCGACGTGGGCCTCGCGGCGCATCCGTTCGACCATGTGCGGATAGTGCAGCTCGAAGGCCGGACGCTCGGAGCGGATCCGGGGCAGCTCGGTGAAGTTGTGCCGCGGCGGCGGGCAGCTGGTGGCCCACTCCAGGGAGTTGCCGTAGCCCCACGGATCGTCGACCGTGACGACCTCGCCGTAGCGCCAGCTCTTGAAGATGTTCCACAAGAACGGCAGCGTCGACGCACCGAGGATGAACGCGCCGACGGTGGACACGATGTTCAGCGTCGTGAATCCGTCGCTGGGCAGGTAGTCGGCGTAGCGGCGCGGCATGCCCTCATTGCCGAGCCAGTGCTGCACCAGGAACGTGGTGTGGAACCCGATGAACGTCAGCCAGAAGTGCAGCTTGCCCAGCCGTTCGTCGAGCAACCGGCCGGTCATCTTCGGGAACCAGAAGTAGATGCCCGCGTAGGTGGCGAACACGATGGTGCCGAACAGCACGTAGTGGAAGTGCGCGATCACGAAGTAGCTGTCGGTGACCTGGAAGTCCAGCGGCGGGCTGGCCAGCAGCACGCCCGACAGTCCGCCGAGAAGGAAGGTCACGATGAACCCGACGGAGAACAGCATCGGTGTCTCGAACGTCAACTGGCCCTTCCACATCGTGCCTATCCAGTTGAAGAACTTGATGCCCGTCGGGACCGCGATCAGGAACGTCATGAACGAGAAGAACGGCAGCAGCACCGCACCCGTGGCGTACATGTGGTGTGCCCACACCGCCACCGACAGCGCCGCGATACCCAGCGTGGCGTAGATCAGCGTGGTGTAGCCGAAGATCGGTTTGCGGCTGAACACCGGGAAGATCTCGCTGACAATGCCGAAGAACGGCAGCGCGATGATGTACACCTCGGGGTGACCGAAGAACCAGAACAGGTGCTGCCACAGCAGCACACCGCCGTTCGCCGGGTCGTAGACGTGTGCGCCCAGGTGCCGGTCGGCGGCCAGCCCGAACAGCGCCGCGGTCAGCAGCGGGAACGCCAGCAGCACCAGGATCGACGTCACCAGGATGTTCCAGGTGAAGATCGGCATCCGGAACATCGTCATGCCGGGCGCACGCATGCACACCACGGTGGTGATCATGTTCACGCCGCCGAGGATGGTGCCCAGACCACCGACAATCAGGCCGACGATCCAGAGGTCGGCGCCGGCACCGGGTGAGTAAATGGCACTGGACAGCGGCGAGTACGCCGTCCAGCCGAAGTCCGCCGCACCGCCCGGGGTGACGAAGCCCGCGGTGGCGATCAACGCACCGAACAGGAACAGCCAGAACGAGAACGCGTTCAACCGCGGGAACGCCACGTCGGGCGCGCCGATCTGCAGCGGCAGCACCAGGTTGGCGAACCCGAACACGATCGGTGTCGCATAGAACAGCAGCATCACCGTGCCGTGCATGGTGAACAGCTGGTTGTACTGCTCGTTGGACAGGAACTGCAGACCCGGCACCGCCAGCTCGGTGCGGATGAACAGCGCCATCAACCCGCCGATGAGGAAGAACGCAAAGCAGGCGACGCAGTACATCATGCCGATCAACTTGTGATCAGTGGTCGTGATCAACCGGTAAATCAGGTTGCCCTTCGGGCCCATCCGGGCGGGGAATGGACGGCGGGCCTCGAGTTCCCCGATCGGTGGCGCATCGGCGACCATGAAGCTCCTTCCGCGACGTGTGGCACCGCGTTCCCATTATCTACTGACTAGTTACGTAGGTTACTCTACGGTGGTGTTTAGGACTACTCGCGTAGCTGCGAAGTTCCGGGCCCAGAAGTGCGCCGCATCGCCCGGTGACGGGTGCCCCGCCGGGGCGGGTGCAGAGCACTCGCACCCGCTGCGGCCCTGGCGCATCGGGCCGACCTTCGGCGCGGCGGCGTTGCAAGGCCTAGCGACAGCGGGAGCTGGTTCGAGGTGGATCGTCGAACGACGCCTCCATCCTGGGCAATCGTCCCGACTCCGCATCTACTACGTAGGTACCGAGTCGGGGAGACCGTTTGCGACCTTGCGCATGTCGTGACCGAACCGATTGGACCTCAACGCTTTTAGTGACGCGCTCTGTCGCGTGGCGACATTCGTCGGAAGTCGATGACTTGCCCGATCGCGAGTGTTGGGTTAGCGTCTCGCCAACCAGATAACGAATTGGTAACGGCAAAGGATCGTCTCGAAGTGGTTCATCACCGGATCGCGCGACCGGATGCGTCGCTCGATCGTGGCACCGACGTCACCGAGATCATCGCCTTCGATGAGTTCGGCGCGATGGTGGATGTGGCCGGTTCTCACGGCGATCCGTTCGCCATCGACTACGAGGTGTTGAGCGCACCTGAACTCGACGACCTCAACGATGTTGCCGACGAGTCGCCACGACTGCTGCTCTTACCGAAAGGTGAATCGAACGCGGCGACGCCGGCGGTGCCGATCCCCATCGACGGGGCAAGCGCTAGGGAAGGTCAGCGGTTGTCTGGCCGGGCGGCGTTGAAGGGTGTTTCCGTCCGTTCTTCTCGGGGGGCGCATCGAAGGACCTCTGAGGCCACCGGCGCGGCGCACAGCAGGCTGGTCATCACGGCTGTCGCCGCCGGCGCGGTCGCCGCCGCAGCGAACACCGCGGTCAACGCAGCCGAGACGCAGCAGCCAGTTCTGGTCGCCGACACTGCTGCGTCACTGGCTGCCCGCCCCGAAGCGTCGGGGATGCAGATCATCCCTGTGGCAAACAGCTTTGATGCCGGGATCCATCGACAGGAATCGGCCAGAGGCGCGGCTTTCGCTGAGGAGCGGGCGCAGCGGGAGGCGCGACTTCTGCGCCCACAGTTCACTTTTCCCGCCCAAGGCATGCTGACATCGGGCTTTGGAGCCCGGTGGGGCACCCTGCACGCCGGACTCGACGTCGCCAACGCCGTGGGTACTCCGATCTACGCTGCATCCGATGGAGAGGTGATTGCCTCCGGTCCGACACCGGGCTTCGGCATGTGGGTCAAGATCCGCGCCGCGGACGGCACGGTCACGCTCTACGGTCACGTCGAAACCACACTGGTGCAAACCGGCCAGCTGGTGATGGCCGGCGACCAGATCGCCACCATGGGCAACCGAGGCAACTCGACCGGACCGCACCTGCACTTCGAGGTGCATCGCAACGGGTCGGACAAGGCCGACCCGATGGCGTGGTTAGGGGAACGGGGAGTGTCAAACCTTTACTAGCGGCAGCCGACCGGTTCCACCAGGCGAGCACAGTCGTCCTCTGAAGGCGCCTTCTCCGGAGAGGCCGGGCATTCCGAGGGGTCGAAAGCCCGCCTCGGGGGCCGTCAGCGTCAGCTCGCGAGTGCATATCCGCGGCGAAGGCTTCCCAGCTCAGCTACTGACTTTCTCAGTAAGATCATGCCGAGCCGGCTGGCCGCCGCTCGATCAGCGGCGCCATGCGCTCACTTCAGCGCCGCCACGCCGACGAACGCCGTAAGCTACTTACTGTCCAATTCAGGAGGTTCGATCATGGCTCGGGTGCGTGGCTTCGGAGAACTCGAGGCATCGATCATGGATCGCCTCTGGAATCGTGATCCCGACAGCGACACCACAGTCAGGGAGATCTTTGATGAGTTGAGCACCGAACGGCATATCGCCTACACCACGGTCATGTCGACGATGGACAACTTGCACGGCAAGGGTTGGCTGTCGCGTGAACGCGACGGCAAGGCATACCGCTACCGCCCCACCCTGACGCGCGAGGAGCACAGTGCACGACTCATGCTGGAGGCTCTGAGCGGCGGCGGTCGATCCGAGGCGGTCCTGAGTCATTTCGTGGCGCAAATCGATCCGGAGGAATCCGCTGACTTGCGCGCTGCGCTGCGGCGCCTGGCCCGCAAGTCAGGCCGCCGATGACCGTCGCAGCGGCTTTGCTGCTGTACGTCGCGGCGGTACTGACGATCGCACCGAAACTTCTGGTCCACATCACCGCCGACGGCGAGGCTCCGCGCCTGGCGATAGCCGCGTGGGCCACCGCTGTGGTAGCGGTGCTCGGCTGCTCGGTTGCCGCCGTCGCGCTGCTCCTCATCGAGGCCGCTGGACACTGGGACAGCCCCGACGCGCTGATCGTCTCTTGCCTGGAACGTCTCCGCGCCATTCTCCTCGGCCACGGCGGGTTGCCGGCACGAATCGTGGCGACCATCGCGGTGGCTTTCGCCGTCGGAAGTTTGATCGCCATAGTCATACGAATAGGCCGCGCTCTGGGCCGCATGCGCTCCCACACTTTCGCCCATGCCGACGCCGTGCGCCTGGTTGGCAGGTCGTACGGCAGCGACGTCGTGGTCATCGAGGCATCGGAGCCTGCGGCGTATTGTGTGGCGGGCCGCCCACCGGCGATTGTGGTGACCACCGCAGCTCTGGCCGCACTCGATGGGAACCAACTTGCAGCTGTCGTCGCCCACGAACGTGCTCACCTCGACGGCCGTCACGCCTACGCCATCGCCGCGGCGCGCTGCCTGACTGCTGTGCTGCCCACCTGCAGGCTGTTCTCGGGCGCAGCCACGCACATCAATTCTCTGTTGGAGATGTGCGCCGACGATGCGGCCGCTCGTCGCCACGGCCGTCAGCCCCTGCTCGCGGGCCTGTTGACCCTGTCAGGCGCCACCACCCCGGCTCACGGTCTGGCCGCCGCCGGTATCGCCGTACTCACCCGTGCCGAACGGTTATCGAAGCCACCGCGACGGTTCGCCCGCATCCAGACCCAAGTCGCGCTCAGCGGAGCCGTAGCGGCGATGGCCGCCACACCGTTCGCGATCGTCACTCTGTCCCTGACGGGCGTACTGATCTGCTTCGCGTAAGCGGGTCCCCGTGATCACCGACCCCCGGACATTCGACGCGGCCCAATGTGTTGCGGCACGCCATGATTGCGTCACTACGACTGCGGCAATGTCGTGGTGCTTCCGCAGCCGGCTACGCGTGAGGGAAGGTGGCCATGCACGCAACATGGGCGGCGACCGGTTCAGCCACCAGCAAGGCCAACACCGCCAAGCCCAGGGCTAACAGTAGCGACGTCACGATCCGTCGACGACCCAGTCGACCATTCGACTGCGTTTGATGCTGCTGAGGCCACCGCGACCGCGGTCCGCGGCAGGACACAGCGAGCGAACTCTTCACACGACCAATCTACTATGTCACTACGTATGTGACCATCGCTTCGCTTTCACCCGATGTGGGGCACGGCGTCGGTTCACCAACACTGTGTTGGCGGCCTTCTGCTCCACTTCTACGGCAACGATCGCCGCCGTCCCCACAGAATCGCGGCGACGAACGGGACCCGCGACACCATCGAAGGTGGCGCTCAAGCTGTCACACTGAGCAACCTGGCTACATCAGGCAAAGCACCGCGCACGGTATCCGTGACGTCGCCAGACAGATCAGCGCGAGCAGCAGCACCTACGTCAACGAGCTGTCGCCGCTCCTCACAAATGGGAATTCACCATGACCGCAGGATCGCTCATCGAATGCCATCAAGTCGACATCTCCACAATGAAGTCACCGCGGCAGTGACGAATGTCGCTGCAGCGAGCTGGGTTTGGCGTCGAACTGGGTGCCGCCGCGTCGTCGCCACGGTGTCAGTCATCCTTGTCGGCGGTGCTCGGCAGGTCGGTAGGCCGTCGCGGCTGTTGGTGCAATCCGCGCAGAAACGCGTTGTAGGCAGCAAGTTCCGCATCCTCGCGTTCGACGTCGGCCTCCCTTTTCGCCGTCTCCGACTCCTCGTCACGGCGCCAGCGGATGGCGAAGATCACTGTGGTCAGCAAAGCGACGGGCTCGCCATAAGACCACGCCAACGCGCCGGCCACCGCCTGGTCGGCGACGGGGTCGACGTTCCAGTCCGGTGGAGGATTGGCAAAGGTCTCAGTGAGCGTCCGCGGTGCCATCATCAGAATGACACCGATGAACACGTGCAGTGGCATTTCGACGAAGATGTCGAAGAAGCGGCCCAGGTTGCTTTGCCGGACCGGCAAGGGACCGGTCGACAGTATCGGCAGGATGAACAACAGGCCGCTGACGAGGAAGAACACCTGCAGGGCTACGTGTCCGGCCACGCTGGCCGCCGCCGCATCGAATAGGTCGGAGAGGTACAGGCCGTAGTAGCTCAAGAGGAAAACCGGAATAGTGAAGCCGGGGTGCAACACGATCCTGCTCGCCCGGCACCGAAGTCCAGCCAGCGCGGACATCACGACGTAACGTCCGAGGCCACTGTGGGGTGTGGACCTGAGTAGCAACCGGCCAGGCGCACCCAGAACCAGCAGAGGCGGAACGAGGATCGACAGCGTCAGGTGCTGAAACATGAAGGCACTGAACAAACGGTAGCCATAGCCGTCGATGGCCAGGCCCGTCACCGCCGCCAAGGCGATACACCCTCCCAGGAAGCTCGCCGTCCGCGTCCACGCCCACTGGCGGCCTCGCGATCTGACGACTCGAACGGCGAGCACGTACCACACCGCCAATACCATTGCCAATACGGGCAGTAACGGAACCGGTGGCGGTAACCAACCGAGCATCGCCCAAATCGTAGGCGGTGAGGTGGGGAGCACTACCTGACCGATCACGGTTCCGCCCACCATCGAGTCACATTGGCGCGCCCGGGTGTACGCCGGGCCCAGGGGCGACGTGGAGCCGAGGCGGGGTCGCCGTTCACCGCGGGGGTCCTGAGCCGGATGCGGTCTCGGCGGCGAGGCGACGGACCACCGGTTCGAGGTCCTCGGCGAGCAGCGCCCGCAGGAACACCGCGGCAACGCGATGCGACCGGTCCAAGACGATGGTGGACGGGATCACGGTAGTGGGATACTTCGCGCCCAAGGCGATCATCGTGCGCATCGGTGGGTCGTATATCGATGGGAAGGTGACCTTGCGATCGACGATGAAGTCGACCGCAGCTTGGCGGTTGTTGTCGCGGACGTCGATACCAAGGAAGGCGACCCCCTCGTTTCGGGTCGCGTCGTACACCCTTTGCAATTCGGGCATCTCGGTCCGACAGGGACCACACCACTGACCCCACACGTTGATCACCACCACCTGCTCGGCGAAGTCATCGAGTGACAACGTGCGGTTGGGGTCCATAAGGTCGGGTCCGCGTATCGGCCCCGGTCGACCACGACTCAAAGGTGGATCGTAGAAGATGTCGACCTGCCCCCCTGGCGACACGAACTCGAACGTGCCACCCTGCGCGACGGCGTCGTCTCCGCTGGAGCATCCTGACACTGCGACACCCAGCAGCAACGCGCTCAGGCCCGCCGCGGTGCAACGCCGTATCATCGGTGGCCAAAGTATCGGAGATCGCCGCCGTCGCCAACGCTCAGCGCCCATGTCCATGTGCCGCTTCGGGGGAACCCTCCGGGCGCCCCGTTGAGTCGATGGGTCAGTCCAAGTGCCACTCGCGCGGAGCATGCTGCGCATCGACCCGACGACCTCCGTGACTGGGCGTGCGGCGCCGGCGGGGCCCGGTCAGCACGGCGCCTTCTACGTAGAGACTACGTAGAAGCCTAGCGCAACCACTCACGACGAATGCCGGGACGACGACGACAGTGATGAGCCGGACCGACCATGCGGCAATCCGAGGCAGAGGATAGGGGCACCCCTCCGCCGAAAAATCGCGAGCGAACAAGGGCCGCCCGTACATCGTTGGCGGTCATCACGATTTTGTTGCTCGGCTGAACATCCACGCGCCTTCATGTCACGGGCCGCGGCTGAGGTGGTGGCGTGGCGGTTTGCCCGCTCGCAACATGATGACGGCGATCGCGATCAATCCCGCGACGGCGCCCGCCAGGATCCACAGGGCCGGGTTCGCGACTTCGGGTTGTGGGCCGGTATGGGTGTCGTCGTAGGAATGTGTGGTGGGCGTGGTTTCAGCGGGTGTGGGAGGGACTGTCGAGGAGTCCTGTGTCGACGTCGGCTCCGCAACGACGGTCGGTGCGACGGACGAGGCGAGTCCGAGGAGGGTGGCCACGACTGCGGCGACAACGGCCGTCTGCGCGGGCCGCCTCCGGGGTCGTCGTCGACACCACGTGCGCGCCGTGTTCCTCGTCATCTCACGAAGTAGATGGTGGCAAAGAGCGCGATCCACACGATATCGACGAAGTGCCAGTAGTAGGACACCACGATGGCGGCCGTCGCTTGGGCGGGGGTGAACTTGCTCATGCGCGTGCGCACGAGCAGCAGGATGAAGGCGACGAGGCCGCCAATGACGTGCAAACCGTGGAAACCCGTCGTGAGGTAGAAGACCGAGCCATAGGCGCTGCCGGCGATGGTGGTTCCCTCCCGCACCAGGCTGAGGTATTCGTATCCCTGGCCGAGCATGAAGAACAATCCCATGAGGAAGGTGACGAAGTACCACCGGCGCAGGCCGAATACGTCGCCGCGTTCGGCGGCGAACACTCCCATCTGGCAAGTGAACGAAGACGCGATGAGGACCAGGGTCACCGGCACCGCGAGCGCGAGATTCAGCTCGGTGGGTGGTGGCGGCCACTCGTCGGCCTGGGCACGAGCGGTGAAGTACATCGCGAACAGACCGGCGAAGAACATCAACTCACTGGACAACCACACGATCGTCCCCACGGCGACCATGTTGGGCCGGTTCAGCGAATGAACCCGTGCCGTGATGGCGGTGCCACTTGTCATGTCGTTCCTCGTCGAGCCAAGTCCGCAGACTGTCTACTGAGTCACTACCTACTATTGCACATAGTAGTTGTGCGATAGTTGCGCGTTGGGGGACCCCGATTTGAGTCGTCCGGAAGGCGAAGCGGGAGAATGCTTTTTGGACCGCGTTCCTTGCGGTGGAGCACGCGAGATGCAACCGTGCAGACGATGATCCTTGCCATGCGCGTGGACATTGGACGCGGTTGCTCGTAATCTTTCCGTGACCTACGTAGCTAGACCATAGATGTCCCTGCGTGTGAGGATTGATGTTTTGAGGATGAACCGCCCTGCCGCAGTATGCCGATCGGCGGGTGCTCTCGTCGTGGCGGTAGTGTTGGCACTGACACTCGGCGATTCGGCGGGTATCGGGCGGGCCGATCCGGCTTCCGATGCCCTGGCCCGCTTGACGGAGCTCTCTCGCGAGGCCGAGCAGACCACAGAGGCCGTGTATTCGGCCGAACTAGACCTCGAGGCGAAACTAGCGGCGCAGCGCACGGCTGAGGATCGTCAACGCTCCGAACTGGAGGCGATGACCGTGGCGCGGGCCAATCTCGCCGAGTATCAGACCGCCGTGAACCAGGTGGCGGCCGCGTCGTACATGGGCGGTTCCACCAGCACAATCAGCGCGGCGCTGAACGCGGAGTCTCCGCAACGCCTACTGGACGACCTTTCGGCCAGCAAGGTGATGGCGGCTCAGATGTCGGACCGCATCAAGGCCTTTCGCGCTGCATCGGCCCGGGCCGACGACGCAGCGCGCGCGGCGCAGTCATCGGCGCTGGCAGCCCGTACCGCCGCGGAGCAGGCATCAGCCGTCCGCGCAGGCCTGCAATCCAAGCAGAGTCGGCTGCGAACACAGATAGCAGAAGTAGAG
Organism: Mycolicibacterium poriferae; assembly: GCF_010728325.1. The sequence continues at coordinate 68,816 of NZ_AP022571.1, read as the reverse complement.
GCGCTCTACCGCGCACTGACTCCCGACCAGCGTGCGGCGCTCGCCGATCCCGGGCCGGTGCCGCCCGCGCCGCCGGCCCCACCAGCGGCAAACCCCGCCATCATGGCATTGCCCGAGGCGATAGCGCCGGCGGGGCCGGGTCCGTCCAATGCGCCCGGTGGGGCAGCGGTCGTGCAGGCGGCGTTGACCCGTGTGGGTGCGCCCTATTCGTGGGGTGCGACAGGACCAGATGCGTTCGACTGCTCGGGGCTCATCAAGTGGGCGTTCCTGCAGAACGGCAAGTCGCTGCCGCGATCTAGTCAGGCGCTGGCGGCGGGCGGAGAACCCGTGGCGACGGCCGAAGTGCAGCCCGGCGACATCGTCACTTTCTACTCGGACGCCTCGCACGCGGGCATCTACATTGGCGATGGGAACATGGTGCATGCCTCGACGTACGGCACTCCGGTGAAAGTGGCGCCGATCTCGTCGGCGCCGATCTACAACGTGCGCCGCTACTAGCCGGCTACCGTAGCGTTGCCCGCCTTCACCTGCCCAGGCAATGTTTCAGTGGCCGAGTGCGTCGGCCATCCGCAAGGGGGCCCACCGTGTCGACGACATCGCGGCAATCGTTGTCGCAGGAGCACCTGCCATCTCAAGGAGTGACCAGAGGCGTGACTGACCTTGGCGTTGCCAGACCGGAACATAAACTCATTCGCGCGGACCCCGGGTGGGTCCGAAGGACACGAGGCTCAAGGAGGACCGTGTACCTGGCCACGCGCGCCGTCATGACCACACTGGTGGCGCTGGCGTTCTTGCTGTCCGGAGTCGGGGTTGCTGCCGCGCACACCTCACTGGTTGGTTCTGATCCGGTGAACGGCGCGACCGTCGCCTCCCCATTGACCGCCGTCGTGCTGAACTTCTCCGAAGAAATCAATCCAGCGTTCGCTGACGTCGCCGTTACCAGCGCTGATGGTCGAAACTGGGTGTCCGGCTCGGCAAGCGTCGAAGGTACGCGCCTCACTGTCGCCCTCGGACCCGACCGGCTCACCGACGGCCTGTACACCGTCGGCTACCGCGTGGTCTCAGCAGATGGCCACCCCGTCTCCGGCTCGTACTCGTTCACCATTGCCGGCGTTGGCGAACAGCCTTCACCCACAGTTGCGCCATCCCCTGCAGCACCCAGCACCGATGAGCCGTCAGTACCGGCGCCCGGTTCGGACACCAAAGCATCCGTACTCACAGCGGCCGGCGTCGGCCTGGCCCTTGGAGGTGTGATCGCGTTCTGGCAACACAGGCGCCGTCGGAAGAACGCTGCCAATCACCCCGGCTCTGAACCCGGGCCTTCACTTGGCAGCTAATCGGCCCGGGACCGCTCCATGAGAAGGCCAATAGGTTTGGTGCCGGCGCCGTGAGAGCCGTCGTTTACAGAACTGCGCCCGGGGTTAGGCCGGGCGTGTTGGCGTAGCACTCCACAGTCACGGTCGAATATGCCGAACCGGGGTGGGATCCTGCCAGGCGCTGTCTACTTTTGCTGGCCGAGAGCGTTTCGTATCGCAGCGCCCAGGTCGGCGTAAGTTTTGATATCTAACTGCTTCCCGTTGACGAAGAAGGTAGGCGTGCCCTGCACGCCGAGGGCGGTGCCGTCGGCGATGTCGTCCTTGATTCGCTCAAGTGTGGCCGGAGCGTTGTACGCCTCATCCCACGCAGCTACGTCGAGACCCAGTTCGGTTGCGTATCCGCGGAACACCTCGTCTGCCGGGACCTGCTGTTCGCCCCATTGACTCTGCGTCTCGAACATCTTCTTGTACATGGGTTCGAACTGGCCTTGCTGCGCTGCTGCTTCTACCGCACGTGCCGCTCGTTCTCCGTTGAAGTGTCCGGGCATCGGGAAGTAGCGGGCGACGAAGGTGACTTGCTGACCGTACTGTGCGCGCAACTGCTCAACGGCGGGGAACGCCGCGCCGCAGCCTTCACATTCGAAATCGAGAAATTCGACAAAGGTCACATCGCTGTCGGGCGGGGAACTGAGGCGATGACTGTTCTCGCGCACCACCTGGGCTTCGCCGTCACCCTGTGTTCCACCCGCTCCTGCTGTACCGCCATCTTGACTTGAAAAGTACACACCGGCGCCGATCACCGCAGTGATGACTACAAACACAGTCAGCAGAATTCGAGTCATTGGATTCACGTCGGGAGTTCCTTTCGCTCCGCAGCGCTCTCTGAGCCTGAGCAATCTACGGTGTATCTACGTAAATAGTTCTACCACGATAGCTCTTCTCAACGTTCAAGCGTCCCTCGCTTGGCTTCCTACTCCGCTCAAGCGTTCGGAGTGCACCGCGGATCAGGGTTCATGGCGACATGCACACATGCTTATCGCCTTTTGGCGAGGGAGCGTTGGAGAGGTCGATCTAACCACCGTGTTGCGTCCCCGTGCTTGCCGATTCTGGTTGTTCATCACCACGATTCGGAGCACACCCGGAACCAATCACTGCCGGGCTCGATGTCGGGGGCGTTTCGAAAACCTTTGCGGTAATTATGTCGACATCAGTCCGATGCCTTCGCCCGCCGATACCTGCTGCGCTCCGTCTACCTCACCGCAGCCTGCCGCTACCGTTGGCACAGATACACTCCGCTCCCCGGGTCAGCAGGCCGTCAAACTGTCATCCGCCCCGTGCTTGAAGCCGTTCACCGATCCTCAGGCTTGAACCGCGCGGACTGGCGCACGTAGTGCGGCTTATCACACACTGGTCAAGGACGCAACGCGCTGCCACTCACCCATTCGTCCCACGGCACAGACCAATCTCCGTTCTGCCACTGTTCCAGCGGGGCGCCGCCGGTATTGCGGACCTCGACAACATCGCCCGGATTTGCGAAGTCGTAGTACCACTCGGCGTTTTCCGCGCTCAGATTTAAACAGCCCGCCGAAACGTTGGTGTTTCCCTGCGCCCACACCGTCGCTTCGCGGTCATGGAGGTAGATGCCGTCGGGACTGATCCGCACTGCGTGCGGGACGCTGATCTTGTATCCCGATGCAGAATCGACGGGCAATCCGTAGGTCGACGAGTCCATCAAGACCGGATTCTGTTTCTCCATCACCGTGTAAACCCCAGGCTGTGTCCAGAAAGCAATCGTCTTGCCCCCAACAGTCTGCGTCCCGCCCCTGCCCATCGATGTCGGCATCGTGCGGACCAAACGGCCGTTCTCGTAGACACTGACCTGTTTGGTCGTGTCATCGGCGATCGCCACCCGAGATGGCCCGATCCGGAAACCGACTTGCTTGTCCTGTTCTCCGAATAACCCACCACCCAGATCAGTGCCGTAGAGATCGGCTTTGACCGTGACCTCGGTCCCGGAAGGAAAATATTCACGGGGCCGCCAGTGCGCCTTGCGATCGTTGACCCACATCCAGGAACCGGCTACTTGGGGCGACGTTTTGACCTGGAGGCGCGATTCGGCCGCAGCTCGGTCCGGGATGTCGGCGTCGAAGGTTGCCACGATCACGGTTCCGACACCGTAGACGCCGCCGTCTGCCAGCGACGCTCCGTTAGTCATGCCCAGCCTGACCCCGACCTGGGATTGCGGCGCGACGGTAGAAAACTCCGAAATGGACGTGACGGTGCGGGCGTCAGAGCCCCGGCCCGTCGCGCTGAGCCTGTAGGACCGTCCGTATCCGAGTGGCTCGGCGGGCTCCCAGGCGCGTCCGCCCCCCACCATTCGACCGGCAACAACCCTGCCCTGTTCGTTCTGCATACGCACATCGGTCAGGGTCCCAACAGTCGCGGTCACCTTCACTGCTCCGACAGGGACCACATCGCTCGCGCCTGTTCTGGGGAGAATCTCGATTGCGGGAGGCTCGGGCGCAGCCTGCGGCGTCTGCTCAACCTCCACAGCACCGGGCGCAGTCACCGTATTCGACAGCCGAGACTTGACCGCACTCGTCTGCGATGCCGTCACGAGCACCGCGACAGCCGAAAACACGCTCAGCGCTACTACTTGTCGGCGTCCAGTCAACACTTTCATCACAACAATCCGTCGGGTCGCGCTCCTGCTATTACGTACCCACATAGTAGTTGGTGGAACGACCAACTGCCGTTCCGGCATGGCGACATAGCAGAAGGGCGGGCGCCCAGATTCAAAGCGACTGACTACCGGTGTTGGCGATATGTGTATTACGTCGTAGGCGGCGACCTACCGCAAATTACGCTCAACCTCTAGCTTAGACGCCGGTGGGACCGTTACACCGGGTTACCACGTCCGCGATGGCCGCATCCAGGCACGGGCCTTCTCGGAAGCGGTGCTGAACATCATCGAGGTCGATGGCGACCTGGCCGGTGGCCGCTACCGATCGGAACGTGTCGGCCCCAGAGATCAGCAGGACGTCGGCGTAGTCCACGCCGTCGATCAATTCGACGGCGGCGCTGGTCACTCCGTGGAGCGTGGTCGCAATATCGGTGGGGTTGAAGAACTGTGAGGTGAGTTCGGCCATGGTGGCGCGAAGCCCCGCAGCGCATTCGTGGTCGTCCATGCGCGGACCCTGTTTTCGCTCGTTAGGTGAAGCGAAAAGGGGGGCGGTAAACAAGTCGCGAAGAGCTAATTTCTCGACTGTCCTAACCACAGGACGCGACGCAACGGCGCGATGCCGTTCCTGAGGGTGACACTACCCCGCTCGGCACAGGGCTGTGAGCACAGTCGTTCGCTCGACTAATGACATAACCGGAGTGTCTCGACGGATGAGGTGCATGCTGAGGGCAAGGCGATTGTGCCGCTTGCCGAGCAATGTGACGCTGAGAAGACGTGATGGGTGCGCCGCATGCCGGAAAGCCAACCCGATAAATCCCTCCACAATTCCGCTCAGCGAGGCGAACGCGCTGGTGCACGTGCAGCCGAGCTAAGGGTTCGCCAAGCCGCCTTGAAGGCTGGTGCAGGATCGCGGCGCCGCGACGCCGAGCTTTCTGCCCAACGCGCTCACGAGGCCCACGAACGGGCTCGTCAAGCGCACCATTCCGCTGCCGAACGCCACGAACGATCTGGTGATGCGCACGAAAAGGCCGCCGCAACCCATGAGCGCGCCGCCGCCGACAACATCGGCGACCCCGAAAAGCACCGTGCTGCAGCCGCCGAACACCGCATCGCCCGCGATGCCGACTACCGCGGCGCCCAAGCCGACTTCAGCGCTGCCGAAGACGAGCGATTTGAAAGGGAGGCACTCGGCACCTGAAGACCCCGCCGGATTGACCGGCTCGTTCTCGAGGAACGGGACGGCCTGTGCGCGAGTTGCCCTATTGTTTCTTCCGCGCTGCCGCGTCAGCCCTTCGGTGGGTAGGGGTCCTTCTTGCCGATTGTGTCGGTGTTCCGAATCTGGTTGTTGTCCTTGCGGTGGTCTCGAACCTCGCCGCCGCCGCTTCGTTCCGCAAAGCCCCGGGCGGCGTCATGCGCCTCACCCTGGGTGTCGTAACGTCCCGCAGCTTTTTCTGCACCGGAGCGTTTGGCGCTCCAGTCACCTGAGTCTTTGTCGTACTGCACGTCGTAGTCAGCCACGGTGCTGCTCCTTATCGACTGGATCGCTTGTTCACAATTTACTCCCGCCGTACGACACGGACACTGAACCACAGCCAAGGGCGACAGCCCATCAAACCGGCGGCCTTCGACCTTTCAAGAAGCCTGCTGCTGTTCGTGTTGGATCTCGTCGATGAGGCTACGCATGGTTCGCGTGCCGAGTTTGTGTACGTCGTCGCTGAGGTAGTGCTCGTTGACGCGTTCGCGCAGTCCGATCGCCACGTTGAGACGGTCGATTTCCATCGCCCCGCGCCAGGGTGCGGGGCGACGAAGCATCTCGGCCACCTCGCTGGACCGGGAGTGCAGGTAGTGCGCGCGGCGGTCGTCGAGGGGTCCTGTCACGCTGTTGCGACACGATCCGATACGACACCCGACGCGAGTGCGAATATCGGTGTGGCTCAGCAGCTGCCGTGCCGCTTTGGCCGATACGGTGGCTCCGAGTAGAGGCAGGTAAATGCCGCCGGCGGCGCCGCCGCCTTGATCCTTGTCCGGATCGGGGGCCTTGCGGTAGCGGGCCATCGTTTGGGGGTGGTTAACCTTTTCGAGCATCCCCAGGCCGACTGAGTAGGCATCGGCGTGACCCATGGCCAGCGCAGCGCGGCCGATGTTGCCCGACAGCCCCAGCGTGACAGTGAGGTCATGTTCACGAAACCGGTCAAGGACCCCAAAGGCGGTGCGAATTTTGCGGATACCTTCGTCGTCGCCACCGAAAGGGGAGAAGCGGATTTCGACGTCGCTGATCCCTGCCCCGGCGTATTCGGCGGCGAGATCGATGCCGAGGCGGCCCAGAGCGGTGGTCGACACCGTGATCACGGCCCGGGTGGGCTTGTCCTTGCCGACGGCCAGCCGGGTGCGTTCGGCGAGGTCGACGTTGAGGCGAGCGGTGCGCTCGTCGGTCACATAGAAGTGCGGGGCGGTGACGTGGGTGACCAGCACGGGGTGCTTCTCAACGGTCAGATCGACCAGCGCGGCGCGGGCCGCCTGGTCAGCGGAGAGGTTGTCAATATCGTAGGGCTGCCCGGTCCACAGCGGGAGTTTGTCGAGGCCGAAACCCTCGTCGGCCAGCCGCTCCGCTGCGGGCTCCCAGTACACCTGCAGGCCCGCGTCGGCGGCCGCCGCCGCAGCAGCCCCTTGGTGACGCGCAGCCTTGGTGTCGAGGGTGATGGCCTCGGTGCCTGCGTGCTCGCGGGACAGGAAGTCTTCGACCGGTTTGTGGTCGTTAGGTCCCAGCCGAAACTGAATGCCCATCGTGGTGAACGTCCTCTCGCCCCAGGCGTCGTTTCGTGACAGACTACATGACATAGGGACTGACAAAAGGAAGACAGGCAGACGATATGGGAGCTAATGCGCTCGCCTCGACCGTGTCGAGTGCGATCGAGCGCTTGGGATTGACTTACGAGGAGGTCGGCGGCATCGTCGATGCCTCGGCGCGCTCAGTAGCGCGCTGGACCTCAGGTCAGGTCGTCCCGCAACGCCTCAACAAACAACGACTCATCGAACTGGCCTACGTCGCCGACGCGCTGGCCGAAGTGCTCCCCCGCGACCAGGCCAACGTCTGGATGTTCTCGCCGAATCGACTACTGGCGCACGGCAAGCCCGCCGACCTGGTACGCGACGGCGAATATCAGCGCGTCTTAGCCCTCATCGACGCCATGGCCGAGGGGATCTTCGTGTGAGCGATGCGCTCGACGAGGATCTGGTGCAGCGCATCGACTCGCGTGGCACCATCCAGTGGTCGGGAACGTGCTTCCGGTACACCGGCGCCCAACGTGATCCTCTATCAGGGGAGGGGGCGCGTAGATTCGGCGGCAGGTGGAACCCGCCCCTGTTGTTCTCGGCGATCTATCTGGCCGATTCCGCGCAAGCATGCATGGTTGAAGTGGAGCGCGCCGCCCAGGCGGCATCAACGACCCCCGAGGGAATGCTCGAAGCCCACTACCGGCTGCACACCATCGACGCAACCCATATGGCGGTCCTTGATCTCACCACCTCCGAAGCCCGCGAAGCGGTGGGGCTCGAAGACGACGACATCTACGGCGACGACTGGTCGGCCTGCCAAGCAGTGGGCCATGCCGCATGGTTTCTGCACGTACAAGGCGTCCTCGTGCCCGCGGCCGGCGGGGTCGGCCTGGTCATCACCGCCTACGAACAACGCACCCGCCCCGGCCAGCTCCGCATCAGTCACAGCGAAGATTTGACACCCACCCGCTACCGGAAACTACGGCACCCGTGATCAGAAAACGGTCTCTGACCACCACCGCCCTACGGCCGCCCGCTGCCGGCGGCGACGCGAAGTCAAAACGCACCACCAGCTGCCGATACCCAGTCGAGAGACGGCGCTACGGCGCGGCCACCGCTACGCACCCGCGGAAGAACGACCACCAAGCAACACAGACTGTTGACAAACGCCACACCCGCCGACACCGCCCCGGGATCGCTTTGGCGGCGTCTCTAACCATGCGTACGAGGTCGTCCGCGCCGGACTGGCCTCGGCTCTACCGAGCAATGATCAGACTTTTTGCCATCCATGATGTCGGATTCGACATCGTTCGACATTTCATATGGCAATCCGACACGGAGTTTGGCAATCTACAGCGCGCGTCAACCGCGGGATGGTTCAGTATCCTCTCGGCGGCCTTGTTGGGTCGGCCTGCTGAATCTTCTGCGCGAGATCCGACCCGTCGGCCGAGACGTTGTACCGACCCATTGCGTAGTTGACGAACGCTGCGCCCTGAGCCACTGGGTCACGCAGAAACGGTGAGGTACCCGGCTCGTGGTAGGCGCGAAAGGTTGGCTCGATAAACTGGAAGGCGCCCTGGGACGGAGTTCCCTTGGCAGCGTTGGAATCCCAGTTGTTTACGGCGTTGATGTCGTTTCCGGATTCCCGGGTTGTCACGACTTTCATGCCGGTGGCCCAATTGCGGCGAGCCCGCGGGTCGGTAATGCCTTTTATGTCGAGCGCTCTGCTAATCGCGGCGTCAATCCCGCCCGCAACTGGCGACGAGGCAATGTCGCTGCGGCGCAGCCGCGTCCCGGCTTGGCGGTCGGCGAGCGGGCGCCGCCCCGAGTGAATCTGCCCGGTCAGATTGGCGGCCCTGGCCAGCTGCGGGAGGTTGAAGCTCGGAAAGCCACCGCCTCGCGAGGAGCCCATCGGCCTACCGATCCCGGCTCCGCTGGCGCCAAATGGTGAGCCCCCGCCTACAGCGCCGCCACCGCCGTAGGCTATAGACCGCAGCATCGCCGCCATCTGCGCGTCGCGGGTTTTGTAGGCCTGCACGACTTGTTGTTGTTGGGCGACGCGCTGGCGCAGGGCGACCAGGAGTGCTTTCTGGCCGGCGGGGGTGTTGGTGAACGGGGCCAGTCCGTTGGTGTCGGCGGCGGCGCCGTTGACGACGGTGCCGGAGCTGGTGCGGCCGGTGCGGTCGGTGCGGGCGGCTTCGTCGAGCTGGGTGCTCAGTGCCCGGTCGTTGCCGGCCAGGGTGTCCAGCGCCGGGCCCGCGCCGCCGGCGAAGGTGGAATAGTTGGTGGCCAGCTGCCCTGACAACGGCGCCATCTGCGCCTGCCCCGAGCGCACCAGTTCCCTGGCGCCGGAAAGCTTCATCACCGAGCCCGCGGCGGGTCCTTGCCCGGAGGCCGGTGGATCACCGAACAGCGAATACGCGCGGCCCAGCACCTCACCGACCTGAGCCACCACCGCGCCAACCGACACGAAACCAGTATCAGCGACCCAGACCCACCCCCCAGACACAAAATCCGGAAGCGGGTGGCCTGCGCTCTCGCTAGCGCGGCTGGGCGTCGGTGTTCCCGAAGCAGGGTGGACCCCACAAGCCGCGACCGGCCCCGCGGGCTGAGTCCTCCGCGGCGGCGACCTCGCGTGCTCGCTGCGGCGGGTGGGATGAGTCGAAGATGTGGCTGCGCCCGGCACCCGCGGCCGCGGCCAACACCGAGAGATTTCCCATTGCAGTCTGGATGTACCTGTGTGCGGCCGTAGCGATCGTGCGCATTCTGGCTGGCATCAACGATCACTGCGACCCGTTGGTTAAGCAGGGTCGTCGTGGCGAACGCGGTGGCCTGGCCACCCCGGCACGCCTCGGTGTAACCCGGGCGCTTCGTCTCCGGGGTGTCGATGCCAAAACACGCATTCGCAGTCGGCCTCGCACATCGTTGATGACGTCCACGGTGTCACCGTCGATGACCCGCGGCACCGTCGCCGTAGCTGGTGCGGCGTCAACCGGAGCAGCGCACGCCGAGGCAGGCGGCAGCGCCACAGCTGCGACCATCGTCGACACAGTCACCGAAGGTGTTCTCATGCAGCCATTTTCATGGCCGCGCCGAAACCCGCCTGCACGAATTTTGACTGGGTGGCGTCACGGGCCGACGAGTTCGGCGATCAACGCTTCCACCCGTGCCGCGCTTGGGGGATCCAGCGGCTTGCCCGCTTCGGCAGTTTCCACCAGTTCTGCTGAGAGCCCGCCCACCGCGGCCGCCTCACCGGCGCTCAAGTTCGCTCGGCGTCGTGCCGCGTAGAGCCGCTGGCCCGACGAGGCGTCCGGATGGGCTGCGGTCTTGAGCATGAGGTCGTCATAGCGGCCGCGAATCAGCCCCAGCGACTTGACCACCTCAGCCGGCGAGCCCTGGCTGTGGCGCATCGCCCGCGCGGCAAGTGCCTCTAACTTGCGCAGGTCGGCCAGGATCGTCGACGCGCGGTTGGCGAAGTCCGGTGACGAAGCCGGGGGCAGATCGTCGATCGCAGTGGCGAAGCGGGCCAAGGCCAACTTGAGCGCATCCACCACCAGCGCAGCGTTCTCGGACCCATCCGGCGGCGGGGCGGCCACTTCATCAGCCGTGCCTCCGGCTCGGATGCGCGCTATGGTTCCCGCCGGCCACTGCAAAAGTTCCTCCAGGGTGTGTCTGGTGCGCTCCCTGGGCCAGGACCGGCCTTTCTCAAAGTGGATCAGCGCCGGGGCTGTGATGACTTTCTGGCGTGCCAGCTCACGCTGGGAAATCCCTAATTCACGTCGGCGAGCTGCGACAGCGGCGCCCGCACGGGCAATCCCGTCGTCTACACCGCCGTCCTCCACCGCGCCAGTGTATCCAGCGGTTATCACGGTTTCGGAACAACACGAGGCACATCCTGGCCCGATGCCAGTGAAGAACGCGCTAACGCTGACCGGCTGCGATTGACAGACCACGGCGCAAAACTTCAGCGCTGGAATTTATCGCTAAGTATTGCAGCGCAAAAGTTTGGTGCTAAAGTTGCGGTCATTCGATGACGCATTGGGAGGAGCGACGGTGACAGTGACACTCGAACGACCAGTGGTGCGCAACAGCACCCAGCCATGCATTTCCGATCCGGATCGGTGGGCCGCCGGCGGTCAAGATCCGGAGCTGAAGGCACTGTGCCGTGGTTGCCCGCGGCGCTGGCAGTGCGCCAAGGATGCCCTCGACACCCCCGGCGCCGAAGGCATGTGGTCAGGGGTGCACATCCCCAAAGAAGGCCGCGGCCGAAAGTTCGCTCTTCGCCAACTGCGATCACTAGCGGCCCATGGTGGCCTCCACGTCGGCGCCGAGGCCGATGATTGACAGAGTAGGCCGACAACGGACTGTCACTGTCGGCCTCCGCAGGAACAAGAGCAAGCTGAACGACCTGAAGTCACGCGTGCAGGGAGTGGACCGACCGCTGCGTGCCTGCATCGACGTGAGCCGGGTGGCACGTCCATCTCGCACGCGAGATGTGCGGTGACCTCGTCAACACGGGATCACAAGTGTGATACCGCGTCCATCGACGCCATAGGCTCCCGACGTGCCACCCCACTTTCTCGACAGGGCCACAGATGCTGGTCGCGAACCGCGGTGGCTCCTGTGAAAGATGGTGCGGCGTGTCATCCCCGGCAGAACTGCGTCATGGGGCATGCTCAAACCCGGCGACGGATATCCGTCGCCTCGCGTAGCAGTATCCGGTAGCCATCGCGGACGCCCTAGGTCGCGCAGGCCCAGGCTATGCGACGACGACCGAGGTGACGGATATCCGTCGCTTCACACACGCCGGGCCGATAGCCGCGGAGGACGCCATAGGCCGCGAACCGGGTAGGTGACGAGGACCGAGAGGAGATAGCGCTCCCGACCACCGCTTGCCGTAAACGCAAGCGACACAACTACATAGCCATCTCAGAAGCAGCACCAACGGCGAAACCCCCGGCCCGTAGGGCCGAGGGTCGTCGGGGTCGAGTTGCACCTCGAACCCGCTTGCTTTCTCGCTTCTCCCCCTTGCTGAAGGGAATCGTCATGAAAGACGCATTCCACGGTAGCGCACGCCTGCCTCACGGTCTACAGGCGGCGCACCGTGATACCGCCACCGTCCTGACCCGCCCCTACCACGGGTCCAGCCCGCGGGCCCGTCGACGCGGCACCGCCCACACCGCCCCGGTGTGGATACGCCGCGCGGGCGGGCACTGCTTTGATCGCCTGCCCCGCATCGCCCTGGACGTCGAGGTCAGCTGGGGCGCGATCCCCTGCTGGAGCGGGCGAGCGGCCCGCTGGATAGAGACCACCGTCCCTACCGCCTACCACCAGCGATACGACACCCATGTGCGCCCGGCAATGCCGGGCAACCCGGTCAGCCTCAAATCTGTGGTCGCGGTGGCCGCGGCGCGTGCCTCGTTCGCCGATCACCGGACCGGCCGCGACTGCCGGCCCACCAACGAAACGCTGGCCACAATGACGAAGCTGTCGGTGCGCACGGTGCAGCGGGCCTCGACGGCCCTGCGACTGTTAGGCGTCGCCACCGAGGTGATGCGCGGACGCCAACGCACCCGCGACGAGCGCTTCGCGAGTTGGCGTGTCGGAGACCGCGGCCGCGGCTGGGCATCGGTATGGGCACTGCACGACAGTCGGATTCAGTCACTGTCACCCCATCCCGAAGGGTCTCACTTAGTACTTAAAACCTCACCTAAGTCAGTTGTTACTACCCCAACCCGGCGATACGCCGGTCGCAGCGGCGCTCCGCGCCGCGCAGACCCGGACCAAAGAGCCCTCGTCCTGGCAAACCGTTGGATGCACGACCAGCAAAGCCCGCCCTGGGCACGTCGCTACCGCACCGCCACGCCCTGGGCCAGGGTGTTGGGGCAGGTTGCTCAGCACGGATGGACACCTCGTGACATCAATCAACTGATCACCGACTGGGTCGGTACCGGTCACTGGGTGCCGGAGAGCCCACACAGACCCGTCGGTCTGCTAGGGGCCATTCTGGCCGCCCACGGCAATCCCGCCGAACGGCCTGCGGCCCTTGACGAAGCACGTGAACAGGCCGAGCTGGCCGCCGCCCGCCAACGCGTCGCCGAGCAGCTTGCCGAACGTGACGTCAATCGGCGCGCACGCGATGCCGGGCGTGCGGCGCTCGAGGGTCCTGGGCGGCGCGCCGCGCGAGAGGTGCTCGACGAGATCGCCCGTCGGCGCCGCCAGCGCGGAGGTGGTCGGCCGTGAGCGCAGCGGCACGCACGCTAGCGGCGCCCGGCGTCGAGGTGCCACTGGCCTGCCACACCGATCCCGACCGGTGGTTCGACTCCGGTGCCCGCACCGCAGCACTTGCCGAGTGCCTCGCCTGCCCGCACCGGCGGTGGTGCGCACAGCGTGCACTGAAATATCAACCCCGCTGGGGGATGTGGGCCGGGATCTGGATCCCGGGCAGATTCGATGCAGTCAAGCATTTTTTCGATGCGGTCGCCGCTGACACCGCACTCCCCCACCCGCCTAACGCCGCCGCCCGACCTGCGCCGGCAGCGCCTGCCCGGCAACGGAATGTGGGGATTCCGCGCGGAGTGCCCGGCGCGCCGAGTGATCCGATAGCGCCCGCTGCGCTGGTATGGGCGCGTGCCAGCGGGCATTGCGAGATCATGTCCACAGGGTGCCGATTGGCTGCCAGCACTGTTTCTTCGCGAATTCCGGATCGCGACGAAGAACAGAAGACCTGCGCGTTGTTCGCGGTGTGCGCCCGCTGCGCCGACACGCTGCAGGACCTGGACCCCCACATCGCCCGGCGGCTCGGCTATCGGGTCGACAACCCCGCGGACACCGAGGCGACGCCCTTTTTCTGGCGCCAGAGATATCGGATGGTGCTCAGCGCTGACGGCGCACTCCACGACACCGCGCGCCCGGATCGGGAACCGCATGCGGTGGCCACTTAACCGCGGTTAAGTGGCCACGACAGGGTGCCCACGTCAATGTTCTGGCAGCACGGCGAACTCGTAGCGCAGCGCCTGCTCGACAAGCGCGCTTCGCGTTCCCGCATTCCACGCCTGCACCAAATCGTCGAGCCGCTTGCCGTTGGCGGCACTGACACCGGAGAGCACCACGGTGCGCGGGGCCGTCGCATGCCGCCGGCGGCGCGGCACCGCATTGGACGACGGGCGCTCAAAGAGCTGCCCCTCCCCCACGGCGAACCGCTGGTCGGCCCAGGTGGTCGCCAACCGGGTCGCGTGCGCCTCGATCGCGTCAAGCACGATGGCACCCATGGTCCTGGCCAATCCGCGACGCACCTTCTTCTCGGCGATCTGCACCCGGTACAGCTCGTCATAGACCTCGGCCGACAACAGTACCTCAGGTGGACGGAACCGTTTCCGGGCCGGGCTCGACGAGGCGCTCACCGACGCCAGGCGTCGCCGACGATCAACCTGTCCACCGCTGGTAGACGGCATCGGCGACGCGGTCGGCGCGGTCGCCGACCGCGCGGGGGCATGCTCAATCGGCGGCGCCGAATGCGCTGGCGGGGGCGCCGCTGGTTCGGTCACCGCGTCGGTTCCCGCGACCGGTGGTGGCGTGCGCGACTGCGGCAGCGGCCACAGTTCCTCGAGATCCTGATCGAGAGCGTGGGGGTCAAACACCGGCTTGGCCTTCTGCCGCGACGAACTCATCCGACTCGCTCCCCTACCGGCGAGGACTCGTAGCGGCGAAGCCGGGCCACGATCTGGCGGACCAGCTCCTGGTAATCGGCAGCCAGACCGCTAGGGTCACTGGTCCACATCGCCCGCGTCGGACTCTGCTTGTCCCGCAAACTCGCCAGCCGCACCCTGCGGTCGTCGTTGGCCAGCGCCACCAGCTCGCCGGCCGTTCTGTGCAGCGTGCGCATGTCGACCGCCGCGGCCGGCGCCGAGCGGATCGTGATGTCAAACGGTGTCGTGCCGCTCCCCTCAAGCATCTCGCTGACCTGGGCGAACACTTCCTCGTTACGTTTGACAGCGCGAGTGTTCACGTCGAAGAGCAACACGCCCAGCAGCTGGATGGATGCCCCTAGTTTGCGCGCCCGCCCGAATCGCCGCGCCAGCCGTTCGACACCGCCAAGGCTGGCCTGATCGTCACGGGTGGGAATGAGCAGATAGTTGGCCACCGCAAGATAGGTGTCGAGAAGCGGAACGTCGCCCGGTCCCGAATCAATCAGCACCAGGTCGTATCCCTGCGCCTCACACAGGGCGGTCAACGCCGATTCGAGATTGACGGCCATGTCGATGCCGTTCTCGGCCATCAGATGCGCGCCCGCGCCCACCACTGCCAACTGGGGGCCGCCGGCGATCACGTCCAGATTCGGACGAACGTTGCGCACCGGCACCAACGCAGAACCGAACTGCAGCGTCTGAGCCAGCGACTGGCCGCGGTCGCCCTCGATGCCGAGGTCTTCGACCGTGACATTGGCTTGCGGGTCGCCGTCGACCACCAGCACCCGGCGGCCCCGCTTGCCTGCGGCAGCGATCATCTCGGCGACCGCGGCGACAGTCGTCGACTTTCCCACCCCACCCTTTTGATTGGCCACCAGGATCGCCCGGGCCACCCCACTCATCGTCATACGTGCAACGTAAGGGTGTGCGCGCAGTCCCCCGACGCGCCACACGCCAAAGAGTCCGAACTGTTACCTGCGTGACTGTTGGGACGAATGTGACGCTGTGCGTACGTACGTGCGCCTGTGTCGGTGACCGCCCGGCAGCACGGCCGTGGCCACCTCCGGCAGTCCCGCCGCTCGTCTGCCCCAATGCCGGTGCACACACCGGGACGTGGCACGGATCGACTTCACGTGCGAGCAGCGCTGCGTTCGGTCCGGCGAGGAATCAGCCGAATGCGAGCCCGGGAGATCATCCGGGCACACGGAGGTGCCCACTGACGGATCGTTCCACGTGTGATGGTGCGTTCGAGAGCCGGTTGTTGTCCCAGGGGAAGACCCGTGGTCTGGACGGCGATCACCAGGGTGCAGGCCCGTTCGATCAGGCGGTAACTGCCCGTCCGTCATCCGTAGGTCGACCGAGTAACTGCCGGCAGATGCACGTGCCGCCAGCCGTGCGGTCATCCGTCAGTTGTCCGGAGATCGCAGGTCACTGCGTATTTTTTTCCGACGGGGGAGTGACGAATGGCGAGCCGTCGCCGCAGCCATCGACGCGAATCCGGTCACCGTTGTCCGGGTCCGCTGTGGGGCCACCGGGGTGCACGGCCACGGGTGGGGGTTCGTTCACGTGGTCAAAGACCGACAAGCCGCCGTGGTGGATACCGCGGCGGCAACCTTAAGGACCCCGACACTACGGCGGCTGTGACGCACGGACCTGGACCCAAGTTCAGGCATGAGCCGGCGGGGTTCAGCGAGAGGAGGCGTCGAGCGTCAGCGCACCGCTCTGCAGCTTGACCGCCGAAGACGCGGCGAGCCCGCGGCCGCCGGCGCGGGGTGGCCGGTCGCGGGCTCGCTGACGATGGGCTCGGTCAGCGAAGGTGGGGGAGCGACGTCGGAACCGGCGCGCGCTACCCGAGCAGACCGGAGGATCCCGGCACGCTGGCAGCGACGTGCCGAATCCAGGAGCTGGGACCGCCAAATCGGGGAAACGTCCGGGCTAGCTGCCGTTGCCCAGCGCGGCGAAGCGGCTCCGAAGCTCGTCGATCCTCTGGAGTAGCACGTGCACATCGTGCGGTCGACGGCTGTCGAGACCAACGATGGCGGGTGCGGTGCGCCATTCAGCCGCGGCCAGGCTCAGCACCGCCATCGTCGCCGGCGTCCACGCCGCGTCGCCAGCGTCGACAGCCAGCTCATCGATCCATTCCCGGTCCTCGTCGGGCAGCTGGTAGTGCTCGGCCTGCGCCACGATCGCCGCGGCCAGCCCCATCAGCGTGCAGCGATGCTCCTCGATCCACCGGATCTGAGCCGGCCGACGCTCCTGGGCCATCCGGGCTGCCTGGCGCGCCGCGCGGGAGAGCTTCTCGTCAGGGCGGTCATAACGCAACAGGGCTTCCAGCCGGTCGATGCGGTCGATCACGCCCTGCTTGCCGACGCCGACCTGAGCTCCGAGCTGAGACAGGAACAGACCGCGCTCACGCCCAGCTTTGAGGAAGTGCAGTTCGCGGCGGCGGTCTTCCCACCACAGCCAGTTGTTCAGCGTCAGAGCGTCACATACATCGGCCTGTA
This sequence comes from Mycolicibacterium poriferae, assembly GCF_010728325.1. The sequence continues at coordinate 51,850 of NZ_AP022571.1, read as the reverse complement.
GCACCCACAGCGGAATGGGCGGAGCGCTGTATTTGCGCAGGTAATCGAGCACCTCACGCGGATCGGAGTCCTCGGAATCCGGCAACCGATCACGATGGCGATCGTCGACTTTCGTTCGCCGCTTCGCGATCGTGGTGATCGCCCGCACCACCTCGACGCGGTGGACCATGGGGCGGGCGGCCATGGTGTCAGTATTTCACTGACAGATACCCGCGGCGCCTTTCATACCCAGGGGACACGCCGACAGACGCTGCGCGACACCGCCGAGCAGAGACACCGTAGCCACCCGGTACCGGTCGGCGGTGCACGCTTGAATGGTGGGCGATCATCCCCGAGGCAGTGCCGAACGACGCTCGCCGTCAGCGTCGTGAACCATCACGTGACGAAAATCGGTCGGTGCCGCCCGATGGGGCTGAACCGCCCTTCGGATCGGCCGAGCCGCCCGACCGATCAAGTCCGACGCGGCCATGCTGCGCCACCCAGATTGATCAGCACTGACGAACGAGCACCACCGTTGACACGCTGAGCGCGCCGCCACTGCACCGCGAGAACGGCAACCCGGCGTTGGGGGAGGGGCGCCCTCGGAGCCACACCCGCGGCCGACTTAACCGCGGTTAAGTCTGTTCGCGTGATGTGACATGCCGACGGGGACACGCCACCCATCCGCCCGGATAGACGCCGCCGGGCGCACAGCCGGGAGCTTAACCGCGGTTAACTCCACGTATCCGGCCGCATCGCGGACCGGGGCCCCACGCCGGGCTCGACCGCCAGCCACCCGGAGTGGGCATCTGCGAGTCCGTCGCCCAGCCGATTCGGTGTCAGTGCCGCCACGGTGCCGCGTGTCGGGACGGCGGCGCCACCCCAGCGGCCGTAAGGTGGGCGGGTCCGATCCGAAGTACTCCGCACAGCCGGGGGAAGCATACGGAAGGCCATTCCATGGCGATTCATGTCGTGCTCAATCAAAAGGGCGGCGTCGGTAAAAGCACCATCGCGGTCAACCTCGCCGCCGTCACCGCCGATGTCCTCAACCGCGGCGACGACCCCGAGGCCAGTTCACCCGTCCTCGCGCTGTCGGTCGACCCCCAGGGATCGGCAGTGTGGTGGGCGTCGCGCATCAACGCTCTGCCGTTTCACATCGCCCAAGCCCACGACGACCTGGCGGGGCTGGCCGCACTGAAGAACCTGCCGGGAATCGAGCATGTCTACGTCGACACTCCCGGCTGGATCGACCTGAACACCAACGGCGACGGCGCCGACCCGCTGGGCAGCGGGCCCGCCGCCGATGTGCTGCGCGCAGTGCTGGACATGGCCGACCAAGTCATTGTGCCGATCGAGACAGAACCTCTGAGCTTCGACCCGACCGCGCGAACCATCACCAAGGTCCTCGAACCACGCGGGCTGCGCTACCTCGTGGTCATCAACAACTGGGACCCCCGCGACGGCACCTACGACCTCAACCAGACCAGGAACTTCGTCAAAGCCAACGGCTGGCCGCTGGCCAACACCGTGATTCGACACTACAAGCTCCACGCCCGAGCCAGCGCCGAAGGCCAGGTCGTCACCGAATACCCACTCAACCGAGTGGCCCTACAAGCCCGCGAAGACTTCTACAAATTCGCCCTGGAACTCAACGTCGGGGGAGCGCGCTAATGGCCCGGGGGCAACGCACCAACCTCGCCGATCTCGCCGGCGCCGTCGGGGACAAGTCGCCGGTCGACACCAGCCACCCAAAACCCGACGAGGCAGGCCGCAGCGTGCCACTGACCGACCTCACCGCCAACCCGCGCAACCCCCGCGACGACGTCGGCGACCTCGCCGACCTCGCCTCGATCACCGACATCCAGCTCCAGCCGGCCCTGGTGGTCAGCAAGGCCGCCTATCTCAAGCTCTATCCAGACGATCCGATCACCACCCGCTACGTCGTCATCAACGGATGCCGTCGCTTGGCCGCGGCCCACAAATACGGGCGCAGTGATCTTGCCATCGTCGTCAACGACGGCGTCGCACGCGATCGCATCACCCTGATCTCCGCGTGCATCGCCGAGAACGTCGACCGCCAAGACTTCGACGTCATCGAGGAAGCCCGAGCAGTCGAAGCGCTCATCGCCGAGTGCGGCCGTGCCGTCGATGCCGCCAACCGGCTGCACAAAACCGAAGCATGGGTCTCGCAGCGGCGGGCACTGTTGAAGCTGGCACCCGAACTGCAAACCGCCTTGCGGCGCGGTGAACTGGCCATCCGCGACGCACGACAACTCGCGCGGGTACCGCTGGCCGAACAAGTGGCGCGGTGGCAAGCCACCCTCGACCGCAACAACGACGGCGGGACGGAAAACCGTCAGCGTCCGCCCAGCCGGTCCCGCGTCATCGCCTCCGCGCTCGCCGACTTCGACACCGAGCCCGACCAACTCGCCCACGCGCTGCGTACCTACCTCGGCGCCGACGGCGTCGACAAGCTGATGGTGCTGCTGCGCGGCCTCGGAAACTAGGGTCTATACATCGGTGAGGTCGCCGAGATGGCCCGGGGTCACGAACTGGCCCAACGCGTCGAGATAGCGCTGCGCCACAGCCCGGTACTTGTCGGCGGCGTCCTGGCCGGACTGGCCGGCGTCGAGTAGGTCCTGCTGCGCGGCGATCAACAGCCTATTGGCCTCCGTCAACGACACGATCTGGGCCCGCAGATCCTGCAGGACGCCATCCGACACCGGCCGGCTCGCGGTAGGAGGACCTGGGGGAGAGGGCAATTCGTCGGCATAGACATACCACCGCAGCCTCTCCGGACGTGGCATCGCCCCACCACGCAGCTGCCCTGCAGTGATGGCTTTGATCAGCGTCCGCGGATCCTTGCCCAGCCTGGAGGCAGCCTCCTTCAACGGCACCACATCACCTTGTGGTTCCGTTTCCACTCCCGGTGGCGGCAGCTTGGGCTGGTTCATCCCGCTTTCAGTAAATCCCCTTGATCACGGACACCGACAACAGCATTATGCTCCTAAATTGGCCCATTGCAGCAACATCTGCACCGACACCCGCAAGCCATGTCGCTAATTAAGGTCATCAATGTCGTAAACTTGGGCCAACGCAATGCAGCGCTCCACGCGTGTGACCGCTAGCGTCCGGGAAAGGAACGGCTGTGGCCAGATCCAAAAGTGAGACCGACACCAGACCGAAAAGTGAGACCCGCCAACTCACTGCCGGTGTGTACGTCCGTTTCACCCCCGACCAACTCGACCGGCTGCGCTCGGAAGCCAACCTGCGCGACTGCAGCGTCCAGCAACTGCTCCGCGATCGCTCCCTAGGTGCCAATCGCACCGCCTCCTGACCCGACCCCCCGGGGGAGCGCCCCGCCGGGCAGCACGGCCAGCGCAGCACCTTGCGCGGTGACCGCCCACCAGCTCCGAAATTCCTGTTGACCGGGCGGCCCCGGATAGTGACCGCCCTCCACTGACGCCACACCCCAGCACCCCGGCACGAGGACGCCGAGAAGGCCTGCCCGCGCCGATGTCGCCGTTCGACCGGGCATTTGATCGCCGCCCGTGAGAGGGCGACGAACTGGCCAGCGCCGCAGCGGTGCTCACGCCAGACGTCAGTCAGCAGGCGGGTTGCTAGGCACCAGCTCGACCACGATGGCCCGCTACCCGGTAGCCGGCGAGCTGACCGACCCGCCCGCTGCGGTGACCTCACCCCGTCGCGCCGAGTTGCGCAGCGGCGCCCAAGATTCGGCTCACCGTCGTGTGGTGCACTTCATGCCTGCGCCCGATCGTGCTCGGCGCCGTCCCCGCCGCACCGTCGGCAAGAATCCGGGCCACCAACTCCACATCCTTGGCGGTCACACCCTCATGCACCAACGATTCCGCGACCGGCCGCCACCGCTGCACCCCTCCTGAGGACAAGCCCTGACCGGGCAGCGAATCGGCAACCGACCCCGCGGGTGACGCGCCGGAACCCACCACGGTCGCTACCGCACTGAGCGAGCGCTGGGCAAGCCTTTGCGGGCACTGCTCAGGGTTCTCGTGCACAGGATGCGACCCACCCGCCGGTGCAACCCCTTCTCTCACAGCACCTGAGTCGGCGGGCGCCTCGCGCCGGGTCGCTGCGGCGGAGCCACCCGCGTAAGACGACCCAGCAGATGAGCTCGCGTTCACCGCCGGTCCCGGCCCTGGCGCCGACACAGGGTTGGCGGATTGCGCGTCATCGACACCGTCCCGGACAACACCGGAGGCCTCCGCTGAAACCGCCACCGGCACCGACAGTTCCGGCGCCCCCACAGCGGCAGCAGCTCGGGACGTCGAAAAGCTCTCCACCCGAGCGGGTCTCGCCATCGACAGCAGGCACAACGTGGCATGAGCGATCGCCACATCAATGACTGCCGGCCATATCCACGACAGCGACTCACGAATCCCCAGCACCACGGCAAATGAGCGCAACGCATCGAACGACAAGGCGAACGACCCGACAGCCAGCGCGGCCGTGAGTGCCAAACACGTCCAGTACACCCACCCGGCCGAGCGGGCACGTACCAGCCACGTCGCCGAATGAGTCGCGGCGAGAAGCACGATCGGAGGTACCAGCGCCGCCCCCGCAGCCAACCACCCCATCTCGACAGGAGCGATCAGCAGCGCGTGACCGACGTTGCCTGCCAGAGACATCGACGCGGCCAGAATCAGCCAACCCAGAAAGAACGCGGTCGCCCTGCGATGCACAACGGCGGCGTCAGTGGTCCCCACCGACATCCTCAACCCGCCCCCGAACCAGACGAACACGCTTCGGAACCACCACCGGTCACAGCGCACCACAGACAAGCCACGACACCGAGCCTATGACCGCCCCAAGCGACGCTCGTGCACAAATTTCACCCACCGCCCCGGCGCACGACAGCGCCACGCATCCTCGCCAGAATTCCTCACCGCGGGTGGACCTCGAAGCCAGCGTAGGGCGAACAGTTCCCACAGAAACCCGATCACCGCGCACACCGGTGTGGGCCATACCTGTGTTCAGGTGCAGCGCCGCGCCGATCACGATCCCTACTGCCCGCTGGCCTCGCGGGGCTGATTATGTCGGTCACCGGGCGCGGCGGCAGGGATGGCCTCGGCACTGCGTTCGAGCAGGGCGCGAAGGCTGTTGTCCCCCCGGCGTTCCAGGAGCCCGGCGACCTCGTCGGGCCGGCAGCGCAGCGCCCGCGCGACGTCGGCCAGCGGGGTGCGCGCGGGCTTGCCGAGCAGCGCGCGCAGTCGTTGCGCGGGGGCGGCCTGAGCTGCTAGCAGGGTCGCGGCGATCGTGCTGTCGCGCACATTGAAGGCCAACACGATGGTGTCGCCGACTGCGGCGTTGAGGGTTGTGGCCAGCGCACGCAGCGATGCGAGTTTGGCGCCGTTGGTGGATGACAACGGCCAGAACAGGCTGACCGTCGCGCGCTTGCCGGTGAAGACCCGCCGGTGGCCAGGATGGACGCCCAGTGCGGTGGCGACCGCGGGCGCGACGTTCTGTCCGGATCCACGCAGCAGATCGAAGGTCACTGGCACTGCGACACGGATCTCGTTGCGGCCGTTGTGGAACGTGCCGCGGATCGTCGTCGGTGGCGGAACAGGCGGCCACCCGTCGGCGGGGGTTCGACGACGGACCATGTTGCGGCTGGTGACGAAACCAGGGGTCGTCAAGTAGGTGCGTATCGAGGTTTCAGCGACATCAGGAAACGCCGCCGCCATGTCCTCGACCAGGGCGTTGATGTCAACGGCGCCGCCGGCGTCGTCGATGCGGGCGGCGATCTCAGAAAACACCCCGGTGTAGCGCTCGACGCCCCAGCGGGACAGCGCCCACGTCAGCCGCGTGGCGCGGGTGAAGCGCGGATCGGAGTTCAACACGTCGCGGACATAGCGTTGCAGGTAGTCGCCGCCGATGACGGCGGTGATGGCCGGCGCCGAGAGCGGGGTGCCGGCCAGATGCAGAGCGGCTTCGGCCCGGGCGGCGACGCTGCAACCCCAGCGCACCCATCGACCGTCGACCCGGCGCAGCCCGGGCTGGCTTTCGATGAAGTCGATGGCGGTGTCGCGCGGGACGCCGATGTGCTCGAACTGTCGAAGCACAATGTCGACCGTCGGTGCGCCCCAGCGCTCGAACGCCGCGTCCAGCGTCGCGGTGACCGTGGCCAACCCGTCAGCCTGTGCGCCTTCCAGCCACCCCTGGACACAGGTGTACGGGCCAGCGACGTGCAGCAGCAGCTGCCCGGCGGCGGTGCCCAGATCGAGGCCGAGATCGTTGAGGGCACCCTCGGCGGTGTGCTCGCGGGTCAGGGGTCCAAGCCGGCGGCGCAGCCGTTGGGCGTGGTCGAGAACCGCGACGTGGGCGGGGTCGGCGAGCAGATCGCGCAACCGGCGATCCGCGCGGGGCTGGTTACGGTGAACGTTGACCGGGGCCACCCCGAGTTGTTCGGCGGTCGCGCTCACCGAGAGGGGGCGTAGCGCCCAGCCGCGCGCCGCCAACACCGTGTAGTCGTAGCGGTTCAAGCGGTCCAGCAGCCTGCCGATAGCGCTCGGCGCGTCCGCCGTGGTCTCAGCCGGGGCCGACCGAGACATCGCAGCGTCGCGGGCAGCCAGTATGATGGCACGCACCGTGCCGATCCCGGCCTTGGGTCGATCGAGCAATGACGAGATCGTCTCATCGGCCAAGTCCGACCAGGTCGTGAGCTGTTCGCCGAACACCGTGCGGGCACGGGCCGGCAGCCAGCCGTACGGGACGGGTTGGTCAGCGACCTCGGTCAAAGCTGGCACCAGATCGCGGATCGGGGTCTGCGGCATGGCGTGGACACCGTCCCACCAGGTGGCAGATTCGGCTGCGGTGGCGCTCACCTCGCACGCCTGAGCAGGCGGTCGCCGATGCCAGCGACAATCGCGCCGGTGATGCCAACAGCACAACTCTCCACGGGCGCCCACCCGCCCTGAAGGATCGCAGTGACCGACGACGCGGCCATCAAGAGCGCCTGCTCACCGGCTGTCCCCACAGGCTTCCTCAGCGGCTCCACGGCCGGGCGAACCGGACCAACCGTGGTGTGCCAGGCGCATTGCCGGCCTAGTTGGCGCGAAGTCGGTGGGACACATGATCGTCTCGGTCCGACGCCGAGGAGTTGGCGCACTGGTGTCGTGACCCATCAGTCGTGTCAGTGTCCGTCTTGCACGAGGGCGTAGAGCTTGTTTTGAGCTGCGGCAGCGCGCGTTTCGACGCCTGCCGCGGTGACGTAGCGCTGCGAGGTCACCATCGATTCGTGGCCGAGCAGCGTCATCAGCGTATAGACGCTGACCTCTGAATTGGCGAGCTCGGTGGCGAAGGTATGGCGCAACCCGTGCACCAGCGCAGCGCCGCGGGCACGGCCGGCGTCGATTCCGGCGCGGCGAAACGCCCGCAGCACCCGGTACTGCAAGGTGCCGCGGGAGATCCGCTCACCGTACGCACCGACGAACAGTGGTGCGTTGGCCGGCCAGGCGGCCAGTCCCGTGCCGGGGGAGCGGCGCTTGGTCGTGGCAGGGAACCGCAGCGTGCGGCTGGTGAGATAACGCTCGAGGATGTCGACCAACACCGATTCGACCGGGACCCGGCGATCCTTCCCGCCCTTTCCGCGGACATGCACCACCGCGCCGGCGTCAGTGCGGCGAAGGTCCCCACATTGGCGCGCAACAGTTCATCGGCACGCAACCCCGCCAGCAGGGCGGTCACAATGAGGGCCCGGTCGCGTTCGACCCAGTCGCTGCGCCGCCGCGGCTGCGGATCTGCCTCCAGTGCCGCCAACAGCGCGACCACCGAGTCCGTCGGCAACGCCTTGGGCAGAGTCTTCGCGAGCTTGGGCCGCCCCACCAGCAACATCGGGTTGGCCCCGATCAACTCCGCTGTGTACAGGAAGGTGCACAACACATTCCAGCTCGACCAGCAGCGCTGAATGGACGCGGCCTCATGGGTCTGGGCGTACTGGGCGAACGCGGTACGCATCGACTCGGTGGTGATGTCGCCCAACGCCATCCGCGCCACTTCATCGGCGCGACCTGTGATCAGAGTCGCGATCGCGTCGAAATCCTGACGATAAGCCTTCATCGTGTGCACCGACGGCTTACGCGTACCTCGGTCGGCCAAGAAAGCGGCGAACCATTCCGGACGCAACCCTCGAGCGTCGTCGCACCGCTCGGAAGCGTCGGCCATGCCCGCCAGTATTTCATGGATAATTACCAGAGCGAAGAATTGCCGGGACAGCCGTGGCGACACTATGGGGGAGGGGAGCGGAACTAGGCTCAGTCGCTCCTCGGGTGCGACTTGGAAGTAGTGGGGCGGCTCGAGACGCCAGCTACGCCCCGTGGCCCTCACGGCGGCGAATCCACCACCAGGCCCGGTCCGGCAGCCCTCACGTAGTCCGTCGAACGTCGCGAACGTCTGTAGGTCCACTAAGCGCCTTGTGGCTGGAATACGTGCATGCCTAGAGCACAGGGCCTCTCGCGCTAACGTCGGGGGCGTGATCCGGGTTGTTCTGATCGACCTCGTTGGCGGTATTCGGCACTTCGATGCCCGGGACACCACAGTTTAGACACAACCCCAGGTAGCGCCTCAGCCGCCGTCGAGTTTGTCGAGCAACGCTCCTGCGACGAGTGCGGTCGCGTGAGCGACGAGGCGGGCCTCTGCTGCGCTCAGTTCGCTGGTCTTGCGTGGTGGTCCAGGTCGTCCGTGGCCGGTGCCGGCGTCGTTTCGGAGTCGATTAACCGCGGTGGCCAGCAGGAATATGCACTGCACTGCACTGCACTGCACTGCACGGTGCGGGTCGGGATCCAACTTCGGCAGCTCCGCCGGGTGGCCATGATGGCGGCCACCGCGCGGCCTGTAGGTGTGTCGGTATCTATGCCTTCGTGTAAGGCGCGCAACAGGGTTCGACGTTCACCGAGTTCGGCGATGGTGCGAGTGACTTCGGCGACGGAACGCCCGGGACGATCAATGGCGGTGACGACCACGGTGTCGCCCTCGCGGGCGTAGTGCAGCTGGGCGGCCCGGCCCGGTCTGTCGGTGTTCACAGCAACTGAGAGCTTGTCGGTGAAAACCTGGCCGGATTCGACGCCCTGGACTGCAAGTGCGATCGGCTGTCCATCGAGGTCTTGGCCCGCGGTGCTCACCCGCGCATACCCAAGGATCGTTGTCGCGCCACCACAGTCTCATCGAGCTCCGACATTGAGGATCTGAGATACGCGTGGTGAGACAAGAAATGAGACAGCGCGACCTGCGACTACGCGGTGATAGCGATGCAGCACCGATGGTGTCTCTTTTCTCTAGAGACGAGACAGCATGGGACGTCGCTCTTCGTCTTCCGTCCGGCGTGGGCTCAATAGCGGCCGCTTAGAGCATCGAGCCGAGGTCGGAGCCCAGGGTGGGGTACGCCGCGGTGGTTGTCTTGAGCTGGCGTGTGGTGAGGCCTAGTTTGATGGCCAGGGCCACGATGTTGGCGTGTTCGGTGTAGTCCGGTCCGAGCAGGTGTGCGCCCACGATTCGGTCGTCGTCCTTATTGACGAGGATCTTGGCTGCGGCGGTATCTTCGCCGAGGCGGTAGCTCGAATACCAGGTGCTGGCGTCGGTGTAGCGCACGTCGATCTTCAATCCCAGGTCGCGGGCTTCTGTTTCGAGCAACCCAACGCGCGCCAGTTCGGGGATCGTGAATACAGCCGACGGGATACCCGTGTAGTCGGGCACGGTGCTGGCGTCTTTGAGCATGTTGGAGGCGGCTACTTTGCCTTCGATGACGGCCACGGGCGTCAACGGGGGCCCGGCGGTGTCTGCGGCATCCCCGGCGGCGTAGACGCCGGGGTGTGTCGTGCTTTGCAGGTACGGCTCCACACTGATTCCTCGCTCACACCACGCGATGCCAGCACGGTCGAGGTCGAGTTCGGCCAGCTCGGGGACGCGTCCGGCGCCGTGAACCACCAAGTCTGTATCGATGGTGGTAAGAGTTCCATCCTGATCGACCTGGACTTGGTATCCGGACGCCGTCGCACGTACAGCGGTGACCGTGGTGGACGGCCGCACGTGAACTCCGGCAACGTCGCCGCCGGCGATCAACAGGTCGACTAGATCGGGGTCGAACCCCTTCAGTGGGCGCGGACCGTGATCGAGGATGATCGGGTGGCTGCCCGCCCGGGCGGCGATGTGGGCGAACTCGAAAGAAATGTAACCGCCCCCAACGAACACGATTCGCGGTGGCAAAACCTCCAATTCGAGGAACTCGGTGCTGTCGATGAGGTGTTCGTTTCCGTGGAACTGCAGCGGCCGGGGCCGCGCTCCAGTAGCAATCAAGACCCGGTCTGTGTGGTGGGAGTCGTTTCCGATGCTGATCTGATGGGCGTCTACGAACTGGGCCTGACCATGCAGTGTTTGGACGCCGTGGCGACGTAGGTCGTTTTCCATGTTCGCTGGTGCCGGATCGGTGAAGCCCCGTTTGTGGCGCATCAGATCGGTCCAGTTGATGCGGATCTGGCCATCGTCGATACCTTTTCCGCGCATCAGTTGGGAAGCGTCGATGATTTCGGCGCCACGGCGCAGGATCTTTTTCGGGTCGCATCCGCGCAGCGCGCAGGTACCGCCGTAGGGCAACGCGTCGACGATCGCCACGCGCCAGCCCTGGGCGGCGCACTTATTGGCGGCGGCGATACCGGCCATGCCGGCACCGATCACGATCAAATCGAAGCGGGCAGTCATCGCCCCACCTGGGTGATCGCACCGCAACCGGCCCCTCGGTGCACACGTTTGCAAGTCATGAGGTCACGCTAAACATTGCAGTGCAGTACAAGGTCAAGGATTAGTGTGGCGAGGATGCTGATCGGAGAGCTGGCACGATCCGTGGATCTATCGCCGCAGACCATCCGTTTCTACGAACGACGCGGACTACTGCCAGCACCTCGCCGCGGCACCAATGGCTACCGGCGCTACGACCGCACTGCGATCACCCGACTGCACTTCATCCGCGCCGGACAAGCCGCCGGACTGACCCTGGACGATATCGCCAGCATCGTGGACCTTCGTGACCACGGAACGGCACCCTGCGAGCACGTACACGCGCTACTCAGCGGCAAGCTCGACGACATAACACAGCGCCAACAAGAGCTGGCATCGCTAGCAACAGAACTGCGTCGACTCCTTCACCGCAGCCGGACGCTGAATCCTTTGAACTGCACCGACGCCCGCATCTGTCACATCCTCAGCGAGGCTCCGCGATGGGCGTGATCGAGTCTGGTGGCAGGGCCTGGCCGCTCCGGCGTCAAAGGGACGGGGACTCCAGATGAGACAGGATGTGATCGGCCTCGTTTCTTTTAGAACTGAGACTGGCGTTAATGCGACCCGGGGGTGTGGTCGCCGCACAAATGTAACCGCTGATACATTTTTGGATGTGGCAGAGGCATCGGTCCGATGGTTGGTTCTGGTGGTACGAATGCCTGCGGAGCCTTCGCGGCACCGAGTCGCGGTGTGGCGCGAGCTGCGGCGCGCTGGGGCCACCCTGTTGGGGCAGGGGGTATGGGCGGTGCCCGATGCCCCGGTATTCGCCGATGGAATCGCCCGAACCGAAGAGCTAGCTGAACGCGGTGACGGCGAGGTGACGGTGCTGGCCGCGTCCGGACGCAATGAATCCGACGCCGCGCGTCTGGAAGCCTTGTTCACCGCTGAACGGAGCGAGGAGTGGGCTGAGTTCATCTCCGACTGCGCCAATTTCGACGCCGAAATCGACAAAGAGATTCGAATCGCCAAGTTCACGATCGCTGAGCTCGAAGAAGAGGAACACAGCCTGGAGCGACTGCGTCGATGGCACCGCGAGCTGACCGCGCGTGATGTATTCGGCGCCCCCGAGGTGACCGAGGCCAACCAGCAGCTCAAGCATTGCATCGAACGCCTCGCCGGCTACACCGAGCGGGTTTTCACCGCGTTGCACCAGCTATGACACTCGCCACCGCCAGCACAAACCCACTGTCACTGGCATGAGTACGCCCAACTCTGCCGATACAGGCCTCGGGGGGACCCGAACTCAGTTGTTGCCTTTGTACGCGGCGGGATTCGTCACCGCATTCGGCGCTCACAGCATCGCCGCCACCTTGGGCGGCTATACCGACGGGCCACACACATCGCTGCTCACCCTGGGCCTGCTGCTGGCCATCTACGACGGAGCCGAAGTCATCCTCAAACCGGTGTTCGGATCGTTGGCCGATCGCATTGGCGCCCGCCCCGTTCTGCTCGGCGGACTGCTCGCCTTCGCCGCGGCATCCGCTGCCTTCGTCATCGCTGGAGATCCTGCCTGGTTGGGCGTGACCCGATTCGCTCAGGGCGCCGCCGCAGCAGCATTCTCACCTGCCGCCGGGGTATTGGTGTCGCGGCTAACCGCGCCGGGGCAGCAAGGCCGCGGCTTCGGTCGCTACGGTGCCTGGAAAGGACTTGGTTACACCCTGGGACCGGTATTGGGAGGGGTGCTCATCACCTGGGGCGGCTACACCCTGCTCTTCGCCACGCTCGCCACACTAGGAACGGCGGTCGCAGCGTGGGCGCTGCTGATGGTGCCGGGGGTGGCACCGTTGCCGCGGGTCCGCCAGACGGTACTCGACCTGGGCCGCCGACTCTCCAGTCCGGGCTTTCTGCGCCCGACCCTCGCACTAGCCGCGGCCACCGCCGCGTTATCGGTCGGTGTTGGCTTCCTTCCTGTCATCGGCGCCAGCCGCGGCCTCAGCCCACTTCTCACCGGAGCGGTCGTCTCGGTGTTGGCAGCGGCGACCGCCGTAGTTCAGCCCGGGGTTGGGCGCGCTCGCGATGACGGGCGCATCGGGGACCGCACCGGGTTGTCAACCGGCCTACTGCTCGCTGCCGCGGGGTGCGCGGCGGTGGTGATACCAGGAATCATGGGCCTGGCCAGCGCTGCCGTACTGATCGGCATTGGCGTAGGCGTCGTCACCCCGATCGGGTTCGCCTCTCTGGCCGCGTCCACTCCCGCTGAACGGCTCGGCCAAACCATGGGCTCTGCCGAAGTGGGCCGCGAACTCGGAGATGCCGGTGGGCCACTACTCGTCGGCGCCCTCGCCGCCGCGGCCACCTTGACCCCTGCGCTACTGGTATTTGCTACTGTCCTAGCCGCCACCGCCGCGCTCAGCACCGCGCCCACCGCCGGTCGTCACGCCCAAACCAGCAATGACACCTAGTCATCTCCACCGATCCGCATCACCCGCCGCCGAACTTGCCACCGGCCCTAGATCGCCGCTACACACCTCCACCTGAGACAAGAACTGATCGACCTCGTTTCTCTAGATCTGAGACACCAAAATGGGGCCGCCCCCGAAGGGCGGCCCCATGGCGTGAGATTGGAGTTCACCCGGCGCCGGCATGCCGGAGTTGGGCAGATGTTGGGTGGTCGGCGAGCCACCGGTGGATCAGCGGGTGTCGTCGTTAGTGGGACCGGGAAGCGAGGAGAGCCTCGATAGTCGACAGCGGGCCCCATTTCAGTGCCCGCTTGGGTACAGGTCGAGGGCCACGAACCCCACATCGCGTCGCAATCCGACGGCGCAGGAGGCCTGCGAATCCAAGCGATCGGCCTACCCCAACTCAGCCCCGGCGCGCCCACCTTCCGAATGCATGTGTACGGGCCAGGGGGACTCGAAGAGCTTTCATCAGAACCGGTGACAGTGAACAGGCCCGAACTCATACTCAGCCCACAAGTCGTCGGGGTCGGTCAACACCTTATCGCGGTTCTTGAGACACCGTTCGGCGCATTGCTAACGCCAGTCGATGTCTCCGTTTGATGTTCACATGAGAGGGCGCATGCACGGCTCACCGGCGCGAGCGGTGCACGGTGTAGTTCGTCCACTCAGGGAACTCGCACATGACGATCGGGGCGCGGTGTGCGCGCGTGCAGAGCACCTGGAGAACGCCGTCGTGGACGACCGCGGCAACGTCGGCGTCGGCGGGCAGGTAGCGGGTCGCGGAGACGATGGTGGTGTCATCATCGGCGACGTCGACCTCAACGCTGCCGGCTCCCGCGATCTGGCACTCGCGGTAGTAGTCGACGCTCATCTCCATCAAGCGGCTGGGAGCGACATCAAAAACGAGAATCTTCGGAGTACGAGTCTTCATGGTCACGTCGGGTTTCCTTCCCTTATGCACGACTTTCGTGCTGGGGATCAACCCTAGAAAATGACCGTGTAGCGTTTGGGCCGTCGCGTCCCTCACCTCCGCATTTGGTCGTTAGCTCGCGCGTCGGGTGGGTTTAGAGTTGTGCAGGAGAGCGTCAATCGTGGCCTGTGTCTTCGAGCCCCACCGCGGGTCGAGTGCACTGACGAAGGCGGCCCACAGTGGCAGGGCCACGGTCGCCTTGAGCGTGTCGGCGTCGGCGCCGCGCGCGGCGGGGGAGCGGTAGGCAAAATTCCAGGCGATCGCGCGGGCCGCGTCGTCGACGATCCAGTACAGCAACTCGTCGGCGTCGACAGTTTGACGCGTGCTTGGCTGGCCGGTCAGGACATCCATGCACCGATAGTGGAGAGAGCCGTCCGCATCGACGGTATAGGCGGCGCCGGAGGCATCGACTGCGGGAAATGCTTGGAACTGCGGGCGGGGAGGGTCCGCCTTGCCGAAATCCTGGCGACCACAGTCAGTTGCGCCAAGGCGTGCTCAATGCGGTGCTCTAGGGCCTCGTAAGGCGGCGGGCCGCCGGGAGTGCGGATGCCTGGTTCGAGGTCCTCCAGGTCTGGCCATGATGGCAGCGGTGTGGGGGAGTGGTCCAGGAACGCGGTGGCGACCCACACCATCTTCGTGGCATCGAGGACGTCAGCCTGGCCGATGCTGGGGTCGAGGATGTAGGAGACGTCGACGGGGAGATCGAGGGCAGGCTTTGCAAGGTCGGTCCCGGGGACGCGGGGATGCAAAGCCGCGTGGTAGATCCACAGGAATGGCCCGTGTGCGTCTCGGCCGCGTTGGCCCGGCGGGTAGTCGGCGTCCGACGCGCCCGCAGGGAGGCGGTGCTTAACGGGTGTCGCCAGCTGAATGCATAGCTGGTCGGCGCCGTCAGGTCCGGGCAGGCTGGCCAGCACTGTGGCCGGTGTCGGCGCGCTGTTGAGCAGTTGCACGGGGCCGCACTCGACGTGGTGAAGAAGTACCTCGCTCATTGTTGCTACTGACCTTTTCGACTTGCTTCGAGCCGTTCGAGGGGACTGCCGGGGAGGGCTGCAGGGGTGGGGGTTTCCATGACGGCGCTTTCGATGGCGCCCTCGATGGCGCTGCTTGAGTACGCCGGAGGTGCGTGTTTGTCTAAGTCCTCGGAATCCCGGGTCTCAGGGGCGGGGGTGATAGAGATCGTGAGCGGCACCGCCAGCTCCAGGGCCGCGAGCTTCGCTTCGACAGCCTCGGTGAGTCGGGCCGCGTAGTCGGCGTATT
Organism: Mycolicibacterium poriferae; assembly: GCF_010728325.1. The sequence goes on along the minus strand of NZ_AP022571.1, from coordinate 36,442 downwards.
CGCGCCTCCGCTGGTCATCGAGCGCGTCGACCAGTGCCGCGATCGACTGCATGGCCTGCTCATAGGCGATCTCCCCGGGGGTCGGATCGCGATAGGCTTCGGCCTCCGCTGAGAGTTCGGTCAGCAGGGCGACGTCGTCAGCGTCGCCGGTCCAGTCGTCGTGGGTGATGACCAGGTAGCCGTTGTCGTCCACATTCACCCAGTTCACGGCCGCGATGCGGGGGTCGTCGGGGGAGAAGGGGCCTGGCGGCACGTCGGTGGGCTCAGGAACGGCGTCGGCGCGGCCGTCGAGTTCGACCTGTGCGTCGGCATAGGCGTCGTCGCTGCGGTCGTCGACCTGGGCGAGGATGCTTTCCACCCAGAGGTCAACCACTACCGGCTCGGTGCGATGGCGCAACAAGTCCTTGTCGTCGAAAACCGTGGCTTCTATTGTGCGCCTCACCATTTCGGCCTCCCACGAGCCCGGCCGGCCATCTAGCGCCTCCTCGATGCTTCCAAGGTTGGCGGCAGCGCCCGCCAGGGCCAGGGTCACGAAGGCAGCCCAGTCGATTCGCAGCGCAGCGCGTGGATCGGGGTCCACTTCCCACTGGCCTGAGCTCGTCTGGCGCATAGGCTGATTGGTTAGTCGGGTTGCTTCGGTAAGCACGTTGATCGCGTCGTGGAGTACTTCATCGTGAGGCCTGGGAGTGGAAGCCTGGTCGTCGGTGAGGTATCCGGTATCAAACAGGGCCGCGGAGATGACTTCGCGATAGGGCTTGCCGATCACGCGCGCGACGGCCGCAAGATTCTCGCGGTCCGGTAGGCGGCTCACACCGTTGACCCGCCATTTACGCAGATTCTCCCGGGACATGCCGATCCGGCGGGCCACCTCGGATTCGCTGACCCCGTGAGCGGCCCGGTACCTGTCGATCAGATCGACGAGGCGGGGGATTGCCATAGCGCCAAGTATTCTGGGACAATCCGCATACGTCAAGTGTCAGTTCGCACACCTGCCAACTGTTAGTTGACATAATCGCTATTATCGGCGAAATGCGTTGTGGCACACCATTATTCACGGCTGTGTTCTTAAGCAGCTGCCAGAGTTGCCAACAGGGTGTGTGAGCCGGACAAGCAGTGTCCGGGGTCGGCCCGGTAGCGTCACGGCGGTGATCACCTCGGTCGATAGCGTGCGTCAAGACCGCGCCGGCCGCGGAATGGGCCTGCGGCCACCGACAATGCATCCGCCCGGGACGAATGATGCCCGGCAGCGATCGAGTGAAATTTCAGGCGTTCTCTACTGGGGTGCCCGTCACGTCCCCCGTCGACCGCACTACATCTACTGCGGGCCAGTAGCGTTATTTCGTCACTGTGACGAATTGAGGATGCCGACCACTGCCACGGACTGTGCAACTAGATGAGCGCAGCAGCTGCTGTCGACCTCGACGAGTACCTACGCCGGCCGCACGTGGCGCGGCGGGGCGCCGCGAAGCTGAGCCTGCCGGTGCTGCACTTCGAAAGCCTCGACGCCGCCACGGTCAGTTGGTGTCGCGATTGGCGAGCAGAGATACGAATGACCGATCTGGCCGCCGAGGTGGCTGCCTCCCCCGCGGTGACGGTTGGCGCGGTGGACTTCGTGCTGGTGCAGCTCGGACAGAGCAGCCAGCCGGTCGCTGACCGTCTCGCCCAGTTGGGCACTCGGGAGGCCCGTTTCGGAGAGCTGTTCAACGGCGGAGACCTTGAGGCGGCGCTCGACGAGCACATCGAATTCTTCGACGGCATGCCAATATTCACCGTTCTGCCGGTGGTGGCCGCGACCGTCGACGACCTCATGCCAGTCTCGCGACTACGCGCCTGGGCGGTGGCCGAGGTCATCCATACGATGCTGCCGACGAATTCAGGCATGGCGGTCGCTTCTGCCCTCGACGGCGCCGGCCGGCCTGGTCGTCAATTGGTGTCGGCCGACCGGCTCGACCGCGACTGGCTCGACGTCGGCCTCACGGGAATCCCCGGTCATCCGGCCCTCGTCGGGCGGGCGACGATGTTCACCTATCTCGACGATGCCCGCGCCGCCCTAGCAGGCGTCGCCGATGAGGTGTTCACTGTTCGAGCTGGTGGTTAACCTGGGTCTCAGTTCTGCTGCGCTGCTGGACATTTCAGTGTTACGGCCAGCACGCTAGCTAGAAGTGCGGTGTCATCTTCACTCACGCTGCGCGACCACCCAGGGGATCGCTCGAAGGGCGCCAAACACGAAGATGGACCAGAGGCACAAGACTCCGACCCATAGCGCCATCTCGTCGTCGCGCAGCCACGCCGCACGGTGAAGGGCGCCTTCGACGAGGGCGCCGATACCAACGAACGCGAACAGGATGGCGCTGAGCCCAACGACCGCGCCCAGTCCCAGTGTGCTGCGGGATGGCCATCGGCGCTTCACGTACGTCTCAACAGCCAACGCCGCGAAGAGAAGCGATCCGGCCCACGCGATAACCCAGAAACCAAGCATGGCGCTGATGCTAGGGCGCGTTTGCGACACCGTGGTCAATCTCTTGGTCAGCACGCCCGAGCGCGTCACCACACGACCCACCGTCTTCCTTAGCGCGGTAGCGGGTGCGCAGCGAAAATTGTTGCTCAGCAACCTACTGAGGTGCCCTTACGATCTTCCGGTGGGGGTTTCAGCGAGCAGTCTTGCCTTGCTCGATGCGCGCGCCGATGATGTCGGATCGCGTATTCACTGGGAGATGCATGTACGTGCCGGTGGTGATCCGGAGTCTGTCGGACTGACCGCCGGCGCCGGTCATGTTTTCATCTACGGGCCAGTCCGCCTCGACGACCGTGCCGTCGCGCATATCAACGCCCTTCTGGACGCGCTACTGCGCCGCGAACGCTGCATCGTCGAGGACCACCAGGGCCGACCGCGATTGATCTGACACTACGAAACCGAACCCCGTGGCTTCCGCGCTAGGGCCTGGACGGATCGGGAACCCACCACCCGGGCATGTACTCCACGTAACCCCACGGGGCAAGCTGATCTGGCGCTATCTCAACCACGTCGCGGATATCAATGGGCTGCTGCGGCTTGGGCCACGGCGGCTGCGCACCGTAATAGGAATCAGGGTGTGGGACACCAATTCCCGGCGCGACCTGCTGATAGCCCGGCGGGAAGAGCGCACCGGAGTCGGGGTCGATCACCCGAACGTCACTCAGATCGAGGGGATACTTCGCCGGCGGAGGGGGCGGCACATACCCCAGGCCGCCCTCAGGATCTGGATACCAGAGGTTGGGACCCACCTGCTTGTAGTTCGGCGGCGCGAGCTCGCCGTCACCCACGTAGGTCAACTTGGTGACATCGAGCCAGTACCGCGGATCTTCACCGTGCGGTGGGTCCTCCCCCGGCTTGTCGGTAGGAAGGTCGGCCGGAGCCTGGGGCAACTCACCGGAGCCGTAGCTGAGCGCTCTCACCTCGCCGGCGGCCTGGCCGGACTGCTGCTGAGTCGAGGCCACCACAGACTGGGCGCGGGCGACCTGCGTCCGCAGGGCCTTGAGCACCATCATCTCCGCCGCAGGCGTGCGAGCTGATCCAGCCACCTCGGCGATCGAGCGTGTCTGGGCGACAATCGTGTCCATTTGGCGCGCCCCGCCCTCAGTGATCTGCGCCGCGCTGGCCAATCGAGCTTCCAAGGTGGAGTCGGTACGGCCGGCGGTGACCAGCTCCCGGTTCTGCTGCTGTACCACCGACGCATGCCGATCGACGAGCTGACCAGACAGGCCCGACATCTGCTGGCCCGCGCCGCTGACAGATTCCGCAGCCGTCTGAAGAGGAGCTCCCGACGTCGCCACAGGCCCGGGCGTACCGAACAGCGAGCGGGCGCGTTCGACCACCGCCAGCGCCTGGGCCGCCTCAAGCTGAATGGTCACGCCACCAATTATCGGGCATGCAGAGCCCTGGTGACAGCAGGAGTCAGCCCGGCCGCGCGGCTGCCCGTCGCGATGAGTGTCGCCGCAGGGGGCCAGCTAAACACCCTGTAAACTGATAACGATGATATCAGGAGGTCATGCGCGATGGGCGATGTGCTGATCCGCGGACTGTCCGACGCGGCGATCGCGCGTATCGACGCCGACGCAGCCGCCCGCGGTCTCTCGCGCCAAGAATATCTGCGAACCAGATTCGAGACCGAAGGTTCAGTGAGCGCCCCCACGCGGACCATGACCGTCGACGATCTACGCCGCGCCGCCGCGGCGGCCACCGACCTCGACGACCCCGACATCATGGACGCCGCGTGGCGGTGACCAACTGGCTCATCGACAAATCGGCCTACACGCAACTGGTGGCCTCCCCAGACGCCCAGGCCTGGGTCGAGCGCATCGAACGCGGCCTCGTGCGCATGAGCACCGTCACCCGCCTACAGATCGGCTACTCGTTCCGGAACGGATCGCAGGCCCGCAGCGAATCAGGCGCACCGCCGCTGGCATTGATGCCGCTCGAGTACCTGACCCCAGCCGCCGAGGACCGCGCCGTGGGCGTGCAGCTCCAGCTGGCCGACCGTGGGCTGCACCGCGCCCCGGCGATCCCGGATCTGCTTGTGGCCGCGGTCGCCGAGATGGCCGGCCTTACCGTGCTTGCCGTCGACACGGACTTCGACCTGATCGCGCAGGTCACCGGACAAGCCGTCGAACGGCTCCGCCTATGAGCACGCACGTGCGCAGCCGTCACCGTTCGGCAGGGAAGGTGTCGCCATGACCGCACCAGAGGGCCAGCCCACACCGCCCACCAACATCGCCGGATACCGCGTCGAGCGGGTCCTGGCCGTCACGGCGATGGCGACGGTCTACCTGGTGCACAGTCCCACCCTGCCGCGCCGGGAAGTACTCAAAGTGCTTCAACCCGAGCACGCCAACGGCGACCACGTTCGCGCCCAGTTCCTCCACGAAGCCGACATCACCGCCGGGCTCGAACATCCCAACATCGTGCGCGTGTTCAGCCGCGGCGAGACCGACACCGGCCAACTGTGGATCGCCATGGAGTACGTCGAGGGAACCAACGCCGAGACTGCGCTGCACGACGGACAGATGACACCCGAGCGGGCAGTTCACATCATCACCGAGGTCGCCAGAGCCCTGGACTACGCGCACTCCCACGGGGTCGTGCACCAAGACATCAAACCCTCGAACTTCCTGATCGCCGCCCAGAAACTGCCGGGCGGTCTCGACCGCGTCGTGCTCACCGACTTCGGTGCCGCCCTGTCCCCCCACAGCCGCGGAACTGGCGACGGGCCCATGAGCGCCACCCTGGCCTACAGCGCGCCCGAAGTCATCACGGGGACAGCAGCTTTGGACGGACGCGCCGACGTCTACGCCCTCGCATGCACGCTCTTTCGGCTGCTGACTGGAGAACACCCCTACCCGACAGACGCCGGGGTCGGCGCCACAGTGAAAGCTCATCTGGACACCACCCCGCCCCGAGTGTCCGACCGGCTCAGCTGGGCCTCACCACAACTGGACAGCGTGATCGCCAAGGCGCTGGCCAAGAATCCCGCTGACCGCTACCCCACCGCCGGCGACTTCGCGGCCGCGGCCAGCGCGGCACTCACCCTCCCCCCGCCCTCGGCTCCAGCGGCACCGCCCGCCGATCGCGACGAGCCGCCACCCCACACTGAGCTACGCGGGGCCGAGTCCCACGGCGCAGCAGCGGATTTCATTAGCCTGCTCCCCCACACGCGTGCCGTTTCGCAACGGCGCCAGCTGATCGCGGCACTCGCAGTCGCCGCAGTGCTCATCATCGCCCTGTCGGTGTGGCTTATCGGACGCGGCGCCGACCCGCCCGACACCGCGCCCACGGCGGCGCCACCGACGACCACCGCGGCCCCGCCCGCAGCGCTGCAAGATCTCCGGCGGCTACTCCCGTCCGGCTATCCCGCCGACGCATGCACCCCAGCACCATCCCCCGATGGCGCGACGGTGATCAACTGCGGACCAAACACCGACCCCGGTGGACCCCGCAGCGCCACCTACACCCTGGCCGGCGGACCAGAGGCGCTGCGCACCACGTTCGACCAGCTCGTCGAATCCACGACAGTGGTCGTCTGCCCCGGCAACATCCAGTCTCCCGGCCCGTGGCGACGCAACGACACCCCCGCCGTCACCCGCGGAACCGTGCTGTGCGGGCTGAACAATGGGCGCCCGCGCGTGGTGTGGACCAACGACGCGCAACGGCTCATCGCCGACGTGCAATCCGGTGGCCCCACCGACCCTCGGCTGGACCAGCTCTACGCCTGGTGGGGCACCCACTCGTAATCAGCCGGGCGCCGCGCCGGCATCGCGCGGCAAACACACCCCCGACACGGGCGCAGTACGGAGTCCCTTCCACGACGCGTGGCGCAGACCTTTGCCCGCGTGATACTCGCGGTAGGCAACTTCACCGACATACCGCGGGTTGAACCACTGGACCCCCGACATCGAGGCCCCCTCCGCCACCGGCGGCGCTGGAACCTCTGTCCCGGCCAACAGTGTGGCCAGACGGCGACGTTCGGCACCGCTAAAACCAGTGCCCACCTGACCCAGCAGCACGAGGTGGCCCGCATCGTTGTGGGCGGCCAGGATCAGGGCCCCAACCTCACCGCGACGGCCGGCGAACGCCCCCACGATCACCGCCTCGGTTGTCGCGCGCACTGGGCATTTGATCCAGTCCCGGGATCGGCCCGACCGGTATGGCGAATCCAGTCGTTTACACACGATGCCCTCGTGGTGCTGATCAGCGCAGATAGCGAGCATGTCCGCAGGAGCGACATCGGTCCAGTGCCTCGGCACCGTCAGTGCTGACGAACGCTTCACCACCATCAGTGTGTCCATCAGCTCGCGGCGCTCCCGGTAAGGCCAGTGCGTGATGTCTTCGCCGTCGATGTTCACCACATCGAAGGCGAGAAATCGCGTGGGCACCTCACGCACGAGGTGCCCGCTGGGCCGACGCTGCTGAGGCCACCGCCGCTGAAGCCGTCTAAACGACGGGCGCCCGTGTTCGTCGACGGCGACGATCTCACCGTCGAGGATCATTCGACGGCCACCGACTGCAGCTGCGACCGCGGACAACTCGGGGAAGGTTTCGGTGATGTCCGCCCCATTGCGGGACGTCACCCGCACCCGGGGATCTACAGTCAGCATTCCCCGCTGGCCATCAAACTTCACTTCTACAGCAAACTGACCGCCGTGCGGGGCCTGGCCCAGCGTCGCCAACATGGGCGCAGGGGCCGCGAGGCGGTCGGGGAACAGCGAAGCGCGGGTCACGCTTCGAAGGTACTCACCGGTGGCAGCGCGTCACTGTTACCTGCCGCTTCCCGTAGCAGACTGGCCTATTGATCGGGCATTACTGTTGCTCGTCAAACGCCTCCGACCGAGTGCCGAGATACTTTCCCTTCACCGGCCGGCTGTTTCGGTCGGGCGCAGGCAGGCCTCTTAAGTACCGGCGGTAAGCGGTGTCATTGGTGAGCGGGCGGCCGACGATCTCGCCATCGTCGATCTCGTAACCCACTGACAGCAAGCGCCTTTCGACAGCACCGAGCGTCAACTCTTGGTCGCCGATCTTCACGATCAACGGTTCGATGATCTGGACCTCATAGTGGTCGTCAAGACTGACCTCACGCTCCTCTAGGTTTGGCCCTACTGTCGGCGAGGATGCGTCGTCCTTGAACCGGATTGATGCCCAGTCGCCGAAGACGGTCTGACCACCGATCAGTGCCGCGGCCTCGGCTACGTCGCGAGCATCAGTGGCGCTAACAGTCGTCAAATCCGGGATAAGGACTGGCGTAGACGTCGAAGTCTGAATGACAGACAGTGCCCGCAGATAGACCATGACGTCGTCGGGGAAGGCGGCCTCATGAGAAGGGATCTCACGGTAGTCGACGAACGGGCCGACTCGCTGAGCGACCTCCAGAACGTTGCCAGTGGCGATGCTCTGGAGGAACTCGATACTGGGCAGGACTGCATCGATCTCCTCACCGACGATTCGCGCCCTGGTGAAACCCCAGGTGCCGGAACGTGTTTCAAGATCCGTACGAGTGTCAAACGTCAGATAACCCGACTCATCAGTGCCCGACTCCCACACGCCGGTCTGCTCGGGGCCGGTCCTAGCCGTGATCGAGAAGGTCAATGTGGGGCTGTATGTTCCGTCGGACCTGCGGATGCGAAAACGTGCAGCATAGTCTTCGCCCTGGCTCTGAAGGAGTACCTCGGTGAGCCCCCCGGACAGCGGAACCCCCAGACCCCCGGGCAGATCAATGTCGACCTCGGCCGGCGCACTCAACGGCGTTCCGTACTTGCGCCAACTGTCGTAAGCGTCTTCATCGAAAGCCGCATCCTCGGCTGCGAACCGCAGCCGAAATGGGATCGGGCGTTCACGCTGTGACTCGGAGAAGCGTTGGTAAACACGGAAAGTAAGTGTTCGGCCGTCGGGTTGGATCTCTTGCGTGGCTGCAATCATGCCGTCACGGCGTGTAATCTCACCGGGTTCGAGGTCAATGCTGAACTCGTATCTAAAGTGTGGGTCAGTGTCGAGCACCTTGAATATCCGGTCGAGATGCGAAGAAATCTCGGCTGGTGTTACGAGCGCCACGTCATCAACGGTTCCCGTACTCAATGCTTCTCCCGCCGATACGTCGCGCCGCAGGATCGCTGACATCTCAGCGACCGCCGAGCGGAGACGCTCGGCGCCACCGTGCAGGTAATAGTCGATGACGTAGGGGTATTCACCGGCCAGCGTCTCGCAAAATGCGCGCCCTTCCCACTTGATGACTCGCCCAGGGGCGTTACGCCACGCGGTAATGCGTTGCTTTTCGTCCTCGTTCAGCGCGAGCTCGGCATCCTCGAACATCTCGTTGATAACGTTATCGGGCATGGAATGAAACCAGTCGAGCTGATTGTCGACGGTATTGTCGACTGGCGCGATCAGGTACCAATCCCCCAGCGGCACGGGCGGTTCTCTGCGGACTAGACCTACCAGCACCCGCCGGAACGACTTCTCTATCTCCTTCTTTTGCGAGGCAGTGAGCGTCTTCGCGTAGCGCTTGATCTGATAGACGTCGTACTTGCCAGCTTCGCGTTTGCTCGGGTCTAGCACGTCGATGCCGAAGTCGCCACGCGATGGGCGGACCCGGGTCGAAGACCTACGCTCGCTATAAAGCAAGTTGGCCAAGACCGTCTCAGCCTCATCGCCACCAAGTTCCGACCATTCAACCCTGCCAGGCATATCACTCCTCGGTTCCCACACCCCACAAAACGCGATCAGCTACGAAAGGTTCCGCCCCGGGGTTCGGCTGTCTTCAGCGGCGCCACACGTGAACGCGGTCGGTCTTGAGTGGGGCGCCTTCTGGACCCTTGACGTACGGGGCGATCCACTTCGGGCGCCGATCGGCATGGTTGGGCCCACACGCCTGCTGACGCCAATGACCGCCCACCCACCATCGGTGTCGGTACTGACGGTCACCCGATGAACCATCGCGTTCCCCGGGCGGGCTCATGGGGCGTCGCAACTCTATGATGCTCACCCGGTTCGGGTCCGCAGCCGCACGAGAGCCTTCCTCGGTCTGCGTCGACGGTGCACTGCCGAGAACGCGCGTGGAGGCGACGGTGGGTTGGCCCATCAGGAGCCAGGCCGCCCCGACGACACTGACCAACGGTGACGCCTCAGCCGATCGGGCCACCTCAGCGGTGCGCGGCACCAACGGCTGTAGCAGCAGCGTCGGGTTGGTCACCCATAGTGGCGAAGACACCCCGTAGGGGGCGAGCAGCTCGGGGTTCTTAGCCAACCGTGACAACGGCTGAATTTGCAGCACCCCGTCGGGGCGAGACCACCACCACACCCCGTCCCACGAAACCTCGGTGGGATCGTTGGGGCTCAACGCATTCCATGGCACACTTCCGGCCGGCTTTGCCCAACACAACAGCCCAGTCGGAGCCGGCGCGGCGACAGCGGGCGTCCACTCCGGAAGGGAGTCGGCGGCGTCGAGCGCGACGTCCACCATGTCGCGTGAAACCCAGTACAGCTCAGCACGTTTGATAATGTCGGCTTCGCCGCTCATCTGACTCAGCGTCTCGGCCAGCTTCGCCTGCAGCCGCTTCAACCTTCGAAGGCTCTCCCCCGCAGCTCCCAGGGCCTCGGACGGTTCTGCGAGGGCGCTGGATTGGTGGTCGACAAGGCTGTCCAAAGCGTTGCACCACTGCCGGCGAATGTCGGGCAGGCCCGGTGCCGCCCACGGAGTCGCTTTGCGGCGGCTCATCGCCGGCCTGCCGTTCTAGCCGAGACCATCGGCGAACTCCATGACGGTTGCCGCCTGCTCCTCAATGAGAGAGACGAACTTCGGGACCGACTGCGTCGTCATGCGTGAGGGCAACTCCTGCGCCACCGCCCTGAGGCGGGCGCCGGCGGCCCTTAGTTCGGCCTGTTGCACCTCGCGGCTAACCGGAGACGGCGTCACATAGGTCAACACCGCCCGCAATTCGGGAAACCGGATGGCCTCCCCGCCGAGCTTCTCGTTGAACAGCCGCGCATGCGTGCCATCGGTGTGAGCCCAGCTGCGCATCTCCGATTCGAGGTAGGCGGCTATCACGTGCAGTGCCGTCGGTGTGGCGGCGGCGATGGTGGATGCCCCGGCGCGGCCGTACGTGCGGACGGTCTCGGCGAGGTCGCGAACCTCGGTGACCACCTTGGCCAGGTAATTGATATCAACTTGCACATCGAAGTCGGGCATACCAGCGATCCTAAGGGCGCGGCGCACCGCTGATCTGCAAAGATTTCCCCCACTCACACCAGCTGCACTCCAGTCGGGGGGATGGCACTGCCGTGCCCGCGGCTGGCCCGTACCCGACACACGCCCCGGGCCTTGCCTGTGGTTCTGCCTTTCTGGCCCTCCGATTGTGGCCGGCGGTCCGCTCCGCGCAAGGCCACGGCCTCCGCTGCGCTGCGGGCCCACAGGCTCGGGGCAGCTCCCCCACAAACGTTCGCTGCGCTCACCCGGGACCTGCCCCGCCCGGACCTTTGCACTCCACGGCCCTCTACCGGCCCAAATCTCCAGTGCCAGAAGGCAAAAAGAACGGGCGGGAGATCCCACGATGAGCACCCAGGCACACCATGAACAGGCCAGCCTCTTCAGCGACGACACCAGCACACGCCGCCACCCCCGGCATGTGCTGTCGTATGGCCTTGGATTAGACAGCACGGCGGTCCTACTGCGCTGGCTCACCGACCCGTCCAGCCGCGACTTCGACCTGTCCGACCTGGTGGTCATCACCGCCATGACCGGAGACGAGTTCAGTGCCACCGGGGCCGACGTCGAGCGCTATGTGCTCCCCGAGCTGCGCCGTCACCGGGTCCGGTTCGTCCAGGTCGGCCGCCACCAGCTGCTCACCACCGCCGCCGGCGAGGGCATCACCACCTTCAGCGACACCACCGAACCGGACCGACTGTTCGTCGAGGGGGCCTACGCGCTGTCGACGGAGATGCTGACCGCCGGCACCCTGCCGCAGCGCGGCGGTGCCCGCAAATGCAGCGCCCGAGCCAAGGGCGCGGTCCGGTGATCGCCCGACTGACCGGCGGTCAGCCTTACCAGCATTACGTCGGCTTCGAGGTCGACGAGACGGGCCGCGCCGAGCGCGACGCCGCCTACAACACAGCAGCCCGAACCGGCCGCTACCCCCTGATCCAATGGGGATGGACGAGAGCTGACTGCGACACTTTTGTCTACAACCTCACGGGCCGCAGATGGCTCAAAAGTGCCTGCAGCTATTGTCCTTTCGCGCTGAGTTCGGCACGAGGCGTGCAGTCGACGCTGCAGCGTTACGCCGCTGATCCCGCAGCCGGAGCGCTGGCCCTATTCATCGAACACGTCGCGGTCTGTATCAACGACAAGCAGACCCTGCGCCCGACTGGCCGCCTCTACGACGATGTTGCTGCTGCTGGTCTGACCGGTGTCCTTGACCTGTTCCACCGCCGCCTCGACGACACCGAGCACGCGATCTACGAAGTGCGCCGGGTGGCCAAGGTTCGCGGGACCGGAACTAAGCCGGTCATCGCCCGGTCAGTGCGCCGGCTTGATCGTGGATCTCGCGCCGAGATGGCAGCCGCATTACTGGGCATGCCCGGGCAGCTGCACACCGGCAACGACGGGATCGCGCGCAGCATCGCGGTGCGCCGCGGTGAGACGCCGCCATGGGCAGAGCGGTTCTATGTCGCCTGCCCGGCCGTCGTTGCGGACAAGGCCAGACCCCACTTCGAGCGCTGGTTCGCCGAGGTGGCCGGCGATGTCGCGCTGTTCTGACACCCGCCGTCGGGCACGCCAGCTACAGCCCCAGCGGGTCCGACCAGGCCGGCTGCGCATAGGCGGTGTCGAACGGCATCGCTGGGCGCGGCCACACGCCGGTGACCACCCAGGTCAGCACCGGCGCCGACACCGGCCCCTGGATGGGCCGCGTCAAGGCATCGACCAGCGCACTCTCACACGACGACATCAACCCAGGCTACCGGCGCGGTGCATATCCACAGCAGAAGCGCCTGGCGGCGCTGCAGTTGATTCGCCGGCCCCTGCGGGGCCGCCGACCCACCGAATTTTGCCTTTCTGGCCCTCCGATTGTGGCCGGCGGTCCGCTCCGCGCAAGGCCACGGCCTCCGCTGCGCTGCGGGCCCACAGGCTCGGGGCAGCTCCCCCACAAACGTTCGCTGCGCTCACCCGGGACCTGCCCCGCCCGGACCTTTGCACTCCACGGCCCTCTACCGGCCCAAATCTCCAGTGCCAGAAGGCAAAAAGAACGGGTGGCCACCGCCCACTCACCTCCCGAAAGGAACCCACCATGGCTCACGAACTCGATCAGACCGCAGGCAAAGTCAGCTTCGCCGACTCGCGTACCGACGCCTGGCACCACCTCGGCCAGCAGGTCGGCCACGCTATGACCGCCCGCGAGGCTCTGCACGCCGCCCACCTGGCCAACTGGAACGTCCGCAAAATGGCGCTGGTTGTCCCCCAGGAGCCGGTGATCAGCGAAACCGGTGTCACCACACCCGCCCCGCTGGCAGTGCCCGACCAGTGGGCCACCGTGCGCACCAACCCCATCACCGGAGCCCTCGACGTGCTCGGCGTGGTCGGCAACAAGTACGAGCCGATGCAAAACGAAGCATCGTGCGACCTGCTCGACGCGCTCACCGGAGAAAGCGGTGCGGTCTACGAGACCGCCGGGGCGCTACGCGGCGGGCGCGAAACGTTCGTGACCATGAAGCTGCCCGAATCCATGGTGTTCGACGGGATCGACGGCACCAAGGACCGCACCGACTTTTACCTGGCCGCGCTGAACTCTCACGACGGGTCCAGCAAGTTCCGCTTCCTGGTGACGCCGGTGCGCATCGTATGCGCCAACACCCAAAGCGCGGCCATCGCACGCGCGGCGGCCAGCTTCGGCATCAGCCACACCGGCGGGGCCGCCGTCGCCTTGCAGGAGGCCCGACGAGCACTCAAGTTGAGCTGGCGCTACGTCGAAGCGTTCGAGCAGGAAGCAGCCGCCCTCTACGCCGCCCCCATGGACCTCGACCAGATGCGCCGTTTCGCTGGCGAGCTCGTCGACGTCGACGGCGCCGAGTCCAAGACCACGGCCCGCAACCGCCGCGACACCGCCAACGCGATCGTCAAACTGTGGGTGTCCAGCCCCACCGTCGCCCCGATCGCCGGGACCCGGTGGGCGGCCTACAACGCGGTCACCGAGTACGTCGACCACTACAGCAAGGTCCGCGCCGCAGGAGATCCGCAGTCGGTACGGGCCCTGCGCGCAGTCACCGGCGGCAGCACCGCTCAGACCCTGAAGACCAACGCCTTCCGGATGCTGCAAACCCTCTAACCCCCCGGGTGGTCTGGCCCGCCCCGCGCGGGCCAGACCACCCCATCTCCCACGATCCCGAAAGGAGCTGCCATGCAGGAACATCGGGCACGACAGCCACGGCTTGACCGACCCGCACCGATGCCATCGGGGAACTGCATAGGCGGAAGCGCCTGCGGCGCTGCTGAACACCGGGTCCCTGCGGGCCCCGGCGCTAGTTTATTTGCCTTCTGGCTTTCGATTATGGCCGGCGGCCCGCTGCGTGCAAGGCCACGGCCTCCGCTGCGCTCCGGGCCCAAGGGCTCGCAAATTTCTTTCGAGGCTCGCTGCGCTCGCGCGAAGAATTTTGCGCCCGGACCTTTGCACTCCACGGCCCTGATGCCGGCCCAAATCTTCAGTGCCAGAAGGCAAAAAGAACGGGCGGCCACCGCCCACTCACCCCATCGATGAAAGGTCACCATCACAATGAGCGAGAACACCACCACCGTCACCGAAAACGACACCAACGCACAGGTCGCGGCGGCAGGCACCCTCGAACACCTCGACCCGCACACGTTGGAGCTGGAAACCAACGTCCGCGACGACGCCGCACTCGACGCTGATTTCGTCGCCAGCATCAAAGAGCACGGCGTGCTCAACCCCATCGCAGCGGTGCGCGGACACGACGGCGTGGTGCGGGTGCGCGCCGGACAGCGACGCACCCTGGCCGCACGCGAGGCTGGTCTGACCAGCGTCCCGGTCTACGTGCGCCCAGCCGGTGCGACCGACGACAAGGCCCAGGTGGTCGAACGGGTCTCCGAGCAGATCGTGGAGAACGACCGACGCCGCGAACTCACCGAGGCCCAGCGGGCACGCGGCATCCAGCAGATGCTCGACGCCGGAGCCTCCGTGACCAAGGTCGCCAAGAAGCTGTCCATCGGGCGCGACACGGTCAAATCCGTGGCAACCGCCGCCGGATCACAGGCCGCGATGGAGGCACTCGACGCGGGGCAACTGTCGCTGTCAGAGGCCGCAGTGCTCAGCGAGTTCGATGACGACCCCGACGCCATCATGCGTCTGCTCGAAGTGGCCGGAACCAACCGATTCGAGCATCGGGTCGCCGAAATCCGCCAGGACCGCGCCGCCCAACAGGCCTACCAGGAAGCTGCCGCCAGCTACACCGAGCAGGGATACACCGTGGTCGAGGACTTCCCCGCCTACGGGGACACGACCTGCGTGGAACTGCGCTACCTGCGCACCCCCGAGGGTGAGGCCGCCACCGACGAGCATGTCACCGACCCTGCACACTGGGCGGTCTGCCTGACCGAAGTCGAAGGCTACGTCGACACCGAGACCGGCGAACCGGTCGACGCCCACGACATCGACTGGCACGCTCGATTCAGTGCCACGGTTGCCGAGGGCAAGCGCGACCCCAGCTCAGTCACCGAAGTGGTTGTGTGGGAGGCAGATTGGTTGTGCACCGACTACGCCGCCGCCGGACTGGTCTTGTGCGAATCACTGGCTAAGCGCGTGGAAGCCCTCGCCCGCGAGGACAGCGACCACCACGCCGATGACTCCAGCGACCAGGACGCCGAAGCGCGGGAGGCCGCAGCAGCCGAAGCGGCGCGCCGCGAGCGGCGCAAGGTCATCGCGCTCAACAAGCTCGGCGAAGCCGCCCAGCAGGTGCGTCGCCAGTTCATCACCGACAAGATCCTCGCCCGCAAGACCGCCCCCAAGGGTGCGGCGATGTTCGTGGCGAGCTGCCTCACCCGCGACGTGCGCCTGATCGAGGAACACCACGGCGGGCAGATCAGCGCCGAGCTGCTCGGGGCCAGCGACTCGACAGCAGTGACGAAGATGGTGGCCGAGCTGCCCGCCACCGGCGACGGACGCGCCCAGGTGATCACCCTGGCGCTGGTGCTCGGTGCACTGGAAGCCCGTACCGGCAAGGACGCCTGGCGGGGCAGCGGCTGGGGCCACTACGTCGGAGCCGCCGAGCTGCTGCGCTTCCTGGCCGACAACAGCTACCCGCTGGCCGACATTGAGCGCGTCATCCTCGGCGAGCAAACCGCTGATGCACTCTATGACTCGCTGACCGAGCAGTCCGAGCCCACCGAGGACGACTAGCCCCCGCGTCGGGAGGTGGGGCCGGTCAGCGCCGGTCCCACCTTCCGCTCGGGACCGCCATCAGCAGGACCATGGTCGCGCATTTCATCCACGAAATCGACATCGCCGCGACCAGTGCAGCGGAAGCGCCTGACGGCGCTACTGAATTATTTTTCTGACCGCTTTCTCTTTTATCAATTGTGGCCGGCGGCCCGCTCCACGCAAGGCCACGGATACGGCCTAACGGCCCGGAAACTTTTCCACAAATCCGCTCGCAAAAGACGCTCACGGGGAAAACTTTCCGCCCGGACCTGTGCACTGCGCTGGGCCCTACGCCGGCCATGACATTGATGCGAGAAAGCGCCAAAGAACAGGCAGCACCAAAGCTGAACAGGAGTGTGCGAACGCATGTTACGACCGATTCGAGGGTCCGATACCGGCCAGAGCCATACCGGCCGAACGGGTTGCCTTCAGCGTAATTACGCGCTGGGTTTCGCCCGGTCAAAAAAGGTCACAGCTTACCCACAAATAGCCCGATAAATGTTGCCTGACACGCCGAAATGCCGATATAATCGAAATAGATAACAGCAATTCGTGACAACCCTTAAGGAGTGAGAAATGACCGCCATCACCGTCTACACAAAGCCCGCCTGTGTGCAATGCAACGCGACCTTCCGAGCATTGGACAAAGCAGGTGTGGATTACGCGAAAGTCGACATCACCGTCGACAGCGACGCCCGCGACTACGTGATGGGACTGGGCTACCTGCAGGCCCCCGTCGTGGTGGCCGGCGGACAGCACTGGTCCGGTTTCCGGCCCGACCGCATAGCTGAGGTCAGCAAAGCCCACCCGCTGAGCGCCTGATCACCTTTGACCACGACAGGAGACCCACGATGTACCAGCTATCCATCGACCACCAAGGCCGGTCGGTCACCACCACCGACCACCCCGACCGCGACGACGCTCACCGCAGCCTCATCAACTACGTCATCGGCGCCGACTACTACCTGCGCCCGCTGCCCACGCACCCTGACACCACCCGCTACGAACTGCTCGCCCTGGCCGAACCCGACAGCCGCGCCACCAGGCCGCACCACACGGGACACGCCACCATCGCCCCGGCCGGTCACCAAGCCAGCGAGACCGCCACCTACCACGCCGCCGTCGCCGCGCAGCGATGGATCACCGACCACCACGACACCTGGCACCACGGAGCCGACACCGACCCCGGAGCGCGCTACCCGCTGGCGGTCCTCACCGCCGCCCGCGCCGAAGGCCACTGCTGGTTCACCGCTGGCACACTCTGGCGCGAAGCCGCACAGCTGGCCGGAGTCGAGCTGCCCACCGCACCCGATCAGCATGTCCTGGAGACACTGCGCCACCACGCCCTGAGCCAGGCCGGTACCCACCCCAGCCCCGCCGAGCTGGCCGCCGCCGTGCACGCCGCTTTGCCCACCGCCACCACCACCGACCAAGCCAGCGCCCTGACCTGGTGGTATGCCCTGCTGATCTGGGGGGCCACCGCATCATGACCGCCGCGCACCGCGCCCCACTGCACGTCGTCCCCGACAACGACACCGACCGGGCGGCCACCGAAGACTTCGAGCTCAGCGCCGAACCGAGCGGCGAAACCATCGCCGCACGCTGGGAGCCGGAAAATCAGCTCCTCGGAGCCCTGCTGTGGATGCCCTACACCCGAGCGCGCACGTTCTGCGACCTCATCCCCGACACCGCCATCTGGCGGCCCATGAACCGCTGGGTCTACGAGATCATCCGCCGCGTCACCGACGCCCGCCGCGACCCCGATCCGGTCACCGTATTGGCCTACGGTCGCCAACACGCCGCCACCCAGTCGCTGGACCCCACTCGCCCCCCGACCGCCGGCCAACACCACCGACTGGCCCTGCATCTGGCCGACCTCTACACCCACACCGTCAGCGCCGCCGCAGCAGCCAACCACGCGCGCGACGTGCTCGACGAGGCGTACCGCCGTGCGGTGCGCGAACACGGAATCCGCATGCAGCAGATGGCCGACAGTGGCGCCGACCGTGCCGACCTCACCACCCACATCAGCACCGCCCGCGACGACCTCGCCGAACTGTGGCGACGCGCCGAAGCGGCCGCCCAGCCCGGATGGGACCAGCCATGATGAGCCCCGGCCGTACCTCCACCCCGGTCAGCGTCGATCTGCGCATCGCCGCTCGCGCTGGCCAAGCGGTCCAATCCTGCGCCGCCCAGGACCACGGCCAATCCGCCCGCACCGCGCACGCCTGGATCGACACCCTGCACAACCGCGCCCGCCGCGCTGCCGAGCGGCAACGCACGCGGTCGCAGCGCTGAGCCTGCGCCCGAACCCGGGTTGTCAGCGGTCGCGCCCACAATGATTCGCAGCACCCCACCAGGAAGAAAGGGACTCGCGATGCGGCCCACCCGAGCAGCAACACTGACCGCCCTCGCCGGGGCCCTCATCCCCATCACCAGCCTGTTCGCACCCGCGCTCAGCCATGCCGGCGCCTACACCGTCGCCGCCGGCGACGAGATCGCCGTGCACTCGAACACCGGGTCCACCACCTGCACGCTGGGCTACACCTACACCGCCGGGGCCACCACCTATGGGGTCACCGCCGGCCACTGCACTCGAGGTGGCGGCTCCGCAGTATCCGACCACGACAGCGGGGCCACCGGCGCCGTCGCCGTCGCCGTCAACGACCCCGATCCGCTTTTCGACGACTTCGCGCTGATCAACTTCGGCACCAGCCGATCGGTGTCCACGATCAACGGCATGCCTGTCAGCGGCATGGGTGTTCCAGATCCCGCAATCACCGTGTGTCGCAGCGGAATCCGCACCAAGACCGTCTGTGGACAGCTCGACGGGCGGCTACTCGGCTACCAATACAGCGTGACCGGGATGCCCGAAAGCATCCCCGGCGACTCCGGAGCGCCCGTGTGGCAGCCCGCCAGCGACGGCACCGCCACCATCGTCGGTATCTGGCTAGGCGAGCACCACACCCACAGCGGCACCCGCACCGGCCGCTTCACCAGCCTGACCGAATCGCTGACCGATCTGGTCGTCGCCGGCCTGCAGCGCTGACCCCGGGAGCGGGCCGGTGCCCGTGTGCACTGGGAAAGCCGGCGCGCAGCGCCGCCCACATCTATCCACCAAACCCGCGCGCTGGGCTAAGAAACAACCCCGGTCCATTCTCGCCACCGTGCCGATTGCGCGAAATACCGCCTCGCAGAACCCGTTCGGGGTGAAGGCACTTATAGTGCCAGCCACTGACGGCCCGTCACCTCGCCCGCGCCCCACCTGTCAAGCGGCGCCCGGAGGCGCCGATGCCCGCCTGCGGCGGGCGTGGTCCGTAGCCCCTCACCTTTAACCGTTCAGCTGGGTCGCCCAGTGTGACCGACGAGGCCCCGTCACGCGCAACCCACA
This sequence comes from Mycolicibacterium poriferae, assembly GCF_010728325.1. The sequence continues at coordinate 17,103 of NZ_AP022571.1, read as the reverse complement.
CCCGCGCCGAACTCCGCAGGCCGAGTGACCTTTTCGGCCCAACGCCAGCTCGCCAGGGCGCTGCGCGCCGGCTCGCGCGGGCCGAAAACCCTGCTCCGCTCGTCACGGCCTCCTCGAGGTTGCGCGCGCCACCCCGCCGGTCCCCCGCAACCCCAGCGCTAACCGGCGCACCCAACCCGTACACGAACGGAGAACACCATGACCAAGGTCGCCATCCCCGAGTCGCACATCGGCATCCCCGCCGGAGCGATCTCCCAGGCCTACGTACGACTGCGCGGCGCCCAACAGCCCGACATCAGCGTCCATCACGCCCACACCGACATCGCCCGCGTCACCCTCACCTGGGGACGCATCCTGTTCACCTTCTTCAACACCCAAGCAGCCCAGGGCGTGCTGGAAGCCTTCGGAGCCGCCCGCCAGGCGCTGGCCGGGCTCCCCGACAACCTCGCCCCGCGCGACCAACAGCCCTACGACGGGCCCGCCATCGGCGTCGACTGGACCCGACGCCCGCCCTACGCCGTCACCCGCCGCGAAGCCCTCACCCCCGACAAGCGACGCACCATCCGCTGGGTCGAGGTCTACATGCGGCCCGTGACATTCCAGATCGTCGATCTCGCCGCCTACCGCAGCGCTGTCGAAGTCCTCCAACTCGCCCACAAAACAGCCGCCGCCGTCTGCCTCGACGGAGACCAACACCGCTTCGATCCCACCGACGCCAGCTACCGCCCGACCCGGTGATCCACAGGGGCCGCACTTATCCACAACCGGGAGTGCGGCCCCTCCCGCCACCGCCTCCTGGCGGCGATCATCGGAACATGACCATCACCTGGGCAGTGACCAGCAGCGGCCACCGCAGCGAGCAGACCATCATCGGTCTCGGCGACAACCCCGCCCACGCACGCATCCGGCTCACGGCCGCCACCGCGGCCCTGATCGCCCGCGCCGGCGATGACGAATGGCCGCGCTACACACTGCACCTCGGAGCCGACCTCGCCGCCATCATCCAGACCGGCCACGGCGTCGACGGCAGCCCCGACCACGCCGCCACCGCCGAGCTCCTCGCCTGCCTGCACCACGACAGCCCCGACCCCTTCACGCCGTAACCCCCGTACACCACACCGGCGCGGTGTGGTGTCTTCGCCGTCCGCGGTCGCCGGCGCACTAGGTGCGACCGGCGGAGGCCCGCCTGCGGCGGGCATGGTCCGTAGCCCCTCACCTTTAACCGTTCAGCTGGGTCGCCCAGTGTGACCGACGAGGCCCCGTCACGCGCAACCCACACCCGCGCCGAACTCCGCAGGCCGAGTGACCTTTTCGGCCCAACGCCAGCTCGCCAGGGCGCTGCGCGCCGGCTCGCGCGGGCCGAAAACCCTGCTCCGCTCGTCACGGCCTCTTCGAGGTTGCGCGCGCCACCCCGCCGGTCCCCCGCAACCCCAGCGCTAACCGGCGCACCCAACCCGTACACGAACGGAGAACAACCATGACCACCCACACCGACCTCCTCGCCGGCGGCCGCCACACCTACTGGCTGGGCGAACGCCTCGCCGCCATCGCCACCGACCTGCTCTACTTCGTCGAACCCGGCCACGAGGAACTGCACCCCGACGGCATCCCCGACGGGCTGACCATCACCGCCCACCGCCGCAACCACACCTGGGGCTCCACCGCCCAGGTCTGGGCCCGATACCCCCAGGGAGTCCTGCAGGCCAGCGCCGAATCCAGCGCCGGACACCCCGACCTCGGCCGCTCCATCTCCGCACGCACCCGCCACTTCCGCGGCGGCGGCCTGCTCTGGACCCACACCGCACCTGTCGTCACCGATGAACCGATCAACCCGCTGGACCCCTGGAGCTACGCCGCTGTTGGCCGCCACCTCTACCAGCTGCGCCCCGAATACCGCCTCGACGGCGCACCCCTATGGCAGCTCCGCACCGACGACCTCGACACCGAACACCCCCGCTTCGCCGGCATCGACTCCGCCACCACACACATCGCCGAGTTCCTCGAACCCGCACCCGCACCGTCCCGGCGGCGCCGCGGCACCCGTAGCGCCTAACACCCACACCACGCCGGCGGCCGCCAACCCACCGCGGCCGCCGGCACCTCCCCTCCCACACCACCGAAAGGACCCCACAATGAGCGAGCACGCCACCACCCCCGCAGGCGAGACGACACCCCTGCGACGCGACGGAAACGCCCACTACTACAACCAGATTGACCCGCCAGCAGCACATTTCATCGAACAGACCGTGGCAGTGCACCTACGGCTCTCCGACGACGGCACCCGCTGGATCGTCGACGGCCCCAGCGTCGACGGCCACCCGCTCGACAGCACCTACCGCGATCTAAGCGCCACCAACTCCGAATGCGCCTGCAGCCAGCCCAAGGAATGCGCCCGGCTCCGCGACCACGCCGACAATCTGCCGCTACCCACCGGCGCCGAACTGCTCACGATGCTCGCCGCCGCCCTCGACGCACCCGCCGAGCTCATCACCGCCGAACAAGCCAGCAGCTGGGCCGGGCGCACCCTCACCGCCGACGAGCTCGACCGCCTCTCCGAAGCGATCCCGCACTCCTCGATCCCCGACGCCATCGACACCATCGCCGCCAGCTGGGACTAAAACTCAGCACCACGGGCCCGGTCACCCACCGCAGGGTGACCGGGCCCCCCTTTTCCTCCGGTCCTAGCCGCCCGCAGCAGCCCTCCGGGGCGCTTGGCGAACGTCCGATATCCGTAACCCCTCACCTATCTACCTGTCAGCAGCCGCCCAGCCTGACCGCAGGACCCCGAGCCGGCTCAACCCACACCCGCGCCGAACTGCACAGGCCGAGTGACCTTTTCGGCCCTGCCAACTCGCCGAAGGCGCTGGCGCGCCCGGCTCGCGCACGCCGAAAACCCTGCTCCGTCCCGGCGCGGCCTCTGCGGGGTTGACCCGCCCCACCCCACGGTCCATGACGCGGCCGCACTGACCGGCGCACCGCCGGTCACCAACAGTGAGGACCCACCATGTTTGACCCCTTCGACAAGATCGCCGTACCCACCACCGCCGGCACCTACGTCATCGCCCTGTACTACGACATCGACGCCGCCGCACCCGATTACAGCGACGACGGCGGATTCGTCTACCTCGGCACCGCCCGTACCATCAGCGCTCAACTCGGCGACGCCGCCCACGACGTCGCCGCCCTGCTGCGCCAGCACACCGCCGCCAATGACTCCCTCAACGACCATGAGTACCGGTCCGCTGCCGCCCTCTGCCGCTACCTGTGGCTGACCCACGGACTCACCGGCATCCTGGAAGTCACCCGCAGCGGCGACCGCTACGGCACCGCCGAGCCCAGCGCCGACCGCTACCGCAGCATCGACGGTCTGGCCTGGGCCCCCGCCGACGCGACAACACCCCTGGACTACACACGTGGCACCGTGGCCGCCTACGACGCCTGGGCCAACGGCGAGGTCTACGGCTACACCGTCGTCGCCCCCGACTGCCGAGACGTCGCCTCCTGCTGGGACTTTTACGCCGACCCCGACGAGCCGATCACCGCTGACGCTCCCCCCGGCCTGGCCACCATGGTCGCCCAGGCGCGCGAGGAGATCGACCACGACGTCGAAGCACGGACCGCCCAGGCCAACACCATCGGGTCCGGATTCATCGGGCTCATATAAAAACACTGTCCCGGCGAGCCGGCCACCGCGACATCCACCGGTGGCCGGCCGCCCTACAGCGACCCCCCGCCCACTGGCGGCCACCCTGGCGGGCGCCGGATGCCCGCCTGCGGCGGGCGTGGGTTGGGTAGCTACTCACCTTTAACCGTCAGCAGGGGTCGCAGCCTAATCGGCCGGGGGCCCGACCGGTCAACCCACACCGACGCCGAACTACGCAGGCCGAGTGACCTTTTCGGCCCTATCAAGCTCGCTGCCGCTCGCGGGCCGAAAACCCTGCTCCGTCCAACGTCGGCTCTTCGGGGTTGACCGCCCACCCTCACCCGATTGACCGCTCCCCAGCGCTGACCGGCGCACCACTCACCACGAGAAACGGGAGAACAACCATGGACCACGCATTCGAACTCGCCTTCGACCTTCTCGCCGAAGCCGCCGACCGCATCCAGCACCAGCAGTACGGCATCACCCGAAACCTGCACCACAACCACGGACCGATCCAGCTGACCACCGTCCACGAGTACAGCCCCGAACAGGGACACCACCTCGTCCTGCTCGCCAACGACGACTACGGACTCCTGGCCGCCATCGAGGCCACCGCACCCGACCTCGACACCACCCCCGACACCCGCATCCAGAAAGTCCGGGCCGGCGACCTGACCTTCCACGCCGTGCCCGGCACCTGGTCCTACCGCGCCACCGGCGCCCACACCTACACCCTGACCGCCGGAGTCGGCGACGAGCCGATGTGGACCCTCACCATCGACCACGCACCCCTGGCCCTGGCCTACGACGACCTCCACCAGGCCATCGACGACGTGCTCACCACCGAACCCGTCGCCGCCTAACCGATCCCGGCCGGGCCCGCCACCACCAGGCGGTGGGCCCGGCCCCATCCACCCACTCACCACGGAAGGACCGACCATGACCAACACCAACGACGCCGACTGGCAGGCCGACTGGGCAATCGAGATCGACCGAGGCCGCCTGGCCCTCGACGGCAGCCTGGTCGACGCCATCAACGCCCTCACCCGCGCACAGCAGGCGCTGGCCACCTTGACCAGCACACACGTCTACGACATCGAGTTCGCCGAGAACCCCCAAGGCGACGACATCGCCTCGTTCCTGTCCGACAGCCTGCGCAACACCCGAGCCGCCTACCACATCGCTCACCGCGTCATCGAGGACGAACCCACCTAAAACGTCAGGGGCCGGGCCCACCGCCACCTGGTGGGCCCGGCCCCGCAGCCCCGACAACAGCTCTGCACCAACACATCTCAACCCCGGAGGCCCGACAATGAGAACCACTCCACACCCACAATATGCGTTGCAAGACGTATTCCCTCAGAGTAGTATTTGCGTATGCTGATCGACTGGTCCGACGAGTTCGACACCTGGCTCGATCGGCTTGAAGATCACGCCCACAACGACCCGATCAGCGCCCGCCGACTCGACTACATCACCGCACAACTGCAGCACCTCCAAGAACTCACCGACGCACCCGAAGAAGACACCGCCCACCTGCGCCGCGTTCGCCAATCCAAGACCTATCCCGTCTGGAGACTGGCCCACCCCTACGACCCCGACATCGCCGTGCGGCTCATCGTGTGGTTCCCCGACGACGAACACGCCGTCATCGCCCTCTTCGCCGGCGACAAAGCCCGCATCGGAAACGCCTTCTACAACAGCGTCGGAACCCGAGCCGACGCCGCAATCGAGACCTGGAAACGCAGAAAGGACACCCAATCATGACTGTTGAAGATCGCGGCGGGGCCCGCCTCAAGAAGCTGCTCGCCGACCCCGACCGCGCCGAGCGCGTCGACCACATCCGCCAGCAGATGCGCGAGGACGACCGCGCCTACGCCATGAACCTGGCGCTGATCCGCCGCGCCGCCGACCTCACCCAAGTCGAACTCGCTCGACGCCTGGGAGTAGGACAAGCCGCGGTGTCCAAAGTCGAACGCCAACACGACCTGCTGCTGTCCACCCTGTCCAGCTACGTCGCCGCCGCCGGCGCCAACGCGCGCATCGTCGTCACCGTCGGAGACCGCGACCTGGAATTCGACCTCGCCACCCTGGCCGACGCAGCGCCACCGGAACAGTAACCAGTCGCACCCGAGGGCACCCGCCAGCGAGCGACGCTGGCGTGGTGCCCCTCGTTCATCGTCGAGCCTCGGCGCTGCGGCCCCGAGGCGCCGGCGCACTAGGTGCGACCGCCGGATGCCCGCCTGCGGCGGGCGTGGGTTGGGTAGCTACTCACCTTTAACCGTCAGCAGGGGTCGCAGCCTAATCGGCCGGGGGCCCGACCGGTCAACCCACACCGACGCCGAACTACGCAGGCCGAGTGACCTTTTCGGCCCTATCGAGCTCGCTGCCGCTCGCGGGCCGAAAACCCTGCTCCGTGCGCCGTCGGCTCTTCGGGGTTGACCGCCCACCCTCACCCGATTGACCGCTCCCCAGCGCTGACCGGCAGCGCACCGAAAGGGGAAACGTCATGTCCATCACCACCGCCATCATCACCACCGACTGCATCGCCACCATCGACCAGCCCGTCGATTGCCTCCTCGACGCCATGATCGAAGCCCAGAACCGCGTCGGACAGATCACCTGGGACGACATCGCCGCCGAGCGGGCCCACGGCACCTACCGCAACCCCGCAGGAGCCACGGCCCCCATCACCGTCGTCGACACCAGCACCACCACCGACCTGCTCGACACCATCCGAACCTGGATGCAGCACGCCTAGCCGCAGCGCCGCCCGGCCCGGCCCCGCCTCGCGCGGGGACCGGGCTACCGGCGTCTTCCGGGATCACACCTCACCAGCAGCAGCGGCCGCCCTGGCGGGCGCCGGATGCCCGCCTGCGGCGGGCGTGGGTTGGGTAGCTACTCACCTTTAACCGTCAGCAGGGGTCGCAGCCTAATCGGCCGGGGGCCCGACCGGTCAACCCACACCGACGCCGAACTACGCAGGCCGAGTGACCTTTTCGGCCCTATCAAGCTCGCTGCCGCTCGCGGGCCGAAAACCCTGCTCCGTCCAACGTCGGCTCTTCGGGGTTGACCGCCCACCCTCACCCGATTGACCGCTCCCCAGCGCTGACCGGCGCACCACTCACCACGAGAAACGGGAGAACACCATGACCACCACCACCGCCACATCCACCGTGCCCACCACCGTGTACCTCAACGAGGCCCCTGCCAGCTTCCTCGGCTTCAACCGCGCCGCACCCGCGCGGCTGCGCGCCGCCGCAACTTTCAACCTGCCCATCCCCACCGACACCCGACCCCAGCAGACCGCCATCAGCGCCGCACTCGAGCACATCTTCGACGAGCTCAACTGCGAACCCACCACCACCTGGGCCACCGGATGGCGCCACGCCGGACACCGCAGCCTGTCCGTCGGCGACGTCGTAGTCATCGGCGAAACCGCCTGGGCCGTCGCCTCGGTGGGCTGGAACCCCGTGTCCACCGACGAACTCACCGCAGCCATCGACCGGTCCTGACCACCCGATCGGGCCCCGCCCCGGCGCGGGGCCCGATCACCACCCCAGCTCATCCAGCACCCATCCTTGAAAGGACACCACCATGGGCCAATCGTCGACCCCACGGGCCGACCCCTGGCCGCCCTCAACCCCGCCACCTACGGCGCCGGACACAAACTGTCCACCCACACCCGCGCCGACTGCCCCCTCATGACCGCCGTGGAAATACTGCTCACCCTCGACGGCGGTGCCCGCCTGGTCTGGGCCGGCGACTACGAGGACCCCGACGACGACCAGGCTGCGCTGTATTGGCTCGTCGAACCCCAGCATTTCGTGCGGTTCGCCGGCCTCATCGACCCCGACGAGCCGGTCACCCCCAACGCTGAAGCGCCCGCAGCACTGCCGGCCCACCGGTACATCTGCAACGCCGACAAGCGCCAGTACCTCGACAAAGACCACTTCGGAGTCGACGACTACGGATTCCGGCGCTCCCCCCTGCCCTGGCTCACCGCCGAAGGCGGCCTCGCCACACAGAGACGCCACACCACCTGGGCCCGCGACCGCATCTACCTCGCAGCCCAGCACCCAGGCCCCGGATGGACCGAAGTGCCCGCCCTGCTCTGGGTCTGACCAACCACCAGCCCGCCCGGGTCCGCGCAGCCGCGCGGGACCGGCGGGCCTGTGGTGTCTTCCGGTCCGCCGCCCCCTGTCGGCCGGCGCACTAGGTGCGACCGGCGGAGGCCCGCCTGCGGCGGGCGTGGTCCGTAGCCCCTCACCTTTAACCGTTCAGCTGGGTCGCCCAGTGTGACCGACGAGGCCCCGTCACGCGCAACCCACACCCGCGCCGAACTCCGCAGGCCGAGTGACCTTTTCGGCCCTATGCGAGCTCGCCGGGGCGCTGCGCGCCGGCTCGCGCGGGCCGAAAACCCTGCTCCGCTCGTCACGGCCTCTTCGAGGTTGCGCGCGCCACCCCGCCGGTCCCCCGCAACCCCAGCGCTAACCGGCGCACCCAACCCGTACACGAACGGAGAACAACCATGACCTACCCCCTCGACGACTTCTGGGCCAACGTCGACGCCGCCCTGACCCGCTGCGCAGAGGCCACCACCGTCGAAGACGTCATCACCATCCTCAACGAACACTTCAACCCCTCCAGCGGCGCCGCCTTCTTCGGCGGCTCCGGGGGCGACACCCAGCTCCTCGACAAGCTCTACTGGGACCGAGCCGACAGCACCTGGCGGGTCGTCCGCTACGACGCCCCCTACTACTGGTGCCTGGCCGACACCAACGGCGACCTGCTCACCTACATCGAAGGCGACGTCTACCGAGGCAACACCATGACCGACTAACCCACCGCCCCCGGCCGGTGTCCGCGCAGGGTGCGGGCATCGGCTGGTGTGGTGTCTTCCGGTGCGCGGGCGCCGGCGCACTAGGTGCGACCGGCGGATGCCCGCCTGCGGCGGGCGTGGTCCGTAGCCCCTCACCTTTAACCGTTCAGCTGGGTCGCCCAGTGTGACCGACGAGGCCCCGTCACGCGCAACCCACACCCGCGCCGAACTCCGCAGGCCGAGTGACCTTTTCGGCCCTATCAAGCTCGCTGCCGCTCGCGGGCCGAAAACCCTGCTCCGCTCGTCGCGGCCTCTTCGAGGTTGCGCGCGCCACCCCGCCGGTCCCCCGCAACCCCAGCGCTAACCGGCGCACCCAACCCGTACACGAACGGAGAACAACCATGGAGATCGACTACGGCCTGGCCTGGGACTTCCTCGACGACCACGACAGCCGGCCCTACCAACTGCGCTTCCGCCGCAACGGGTGGTTCGACGACACCGGCCAACTCATCGCCGTCGTCGCCAAGTTCGACCACCCCGACAACGGACACACCCTGCCCATCAGCCGAGCCGACGTCGACTTCAACGACGTCGAGCAGGCCATCGACGGCTGGCAGAACTGGGCCCGAATTACCGACTCCACCGTCAGTCTCGCCGCTATCCGCCGCCGCCTCACCGCCGCCGGGCTCGTCTAACCCCACCCCCAGAAAGGAACCCACCATGAGCGCATTCATCGTCGACCCCGAACACATCCACGTCCTGCTCTGGGCCGCCAGCCGGCCCACCAGCCCCTACGGACCCCTGGTCTGGTACTACGACAACCCCAGCCGAGAAGGCCGGCTCACCGACGACGCAATCGACACCGTCGGACAGATGCTTGTCGACGAGAACGCCGCCTCCGTCAACTACCGCTACGACGAAGACGACGCCTATATCTACGCCTACCAGCGGCCCCGCTACACCACCTGGAGTGGTGTCGAGCTGATCAAAGCTCTGCACTGCTACGAATACCAGTCCTGCGAGCACCCCGGCTGGCGCACCAGCCAAGCCCACTCCTTCTGCCGCGCCCTCGAACGCCGCCTCATCGGCGAACTGCCCGGCTACGACGACGCACCCTGGGCCATCAGCAGCCTCGACACCCCCGCCGCCGAACGACGGGCCGACACCCACCCCGGCACGTAACCCACCGCCCCCAGCCGGTGTCCGCGCAGGGTGCGGGCATCGGCTGGTGTGGTGTCTTCCGGTGCGCGGTCGCCGGCGCACTAGGTGCGACCGGCGGATGCCCGCCTGCGGCGGGCATGGTCCGTAGCCCCTCACCTTTAACCGTTCAGCTGGGTCGCCCAGTGTGACCGACGAGGCCCCGTCACGCGCAACCCACACCCGCGCCGAACTCCGCAGGCCGAGTGACCTTTTCGGCCCAACGCCAGCTCGCCAGGGCGCTGCGCGCCGGCTCGCGCGGGCCGAAAACCCTGCTCCGCTCGTCACGGCCTCTTCGAGGTTGCGCGCGCCACCCCGCCGGTCCCCCGCAACCCCAGCGCTAACCGGCGCACCCAACCCGTACACGAACGGAGAACAACCATGACCATCAAACTCGGAGCCCCCGCCGACGTCATCGCCGCTGCCCCCGCCCTGCTGGGCTTCACCCCCACCAACAGCGTCGTGGTCTACCTGCTGGGCACCGAGCCCGACGGCACCCCCATCATCAAAGTCACCATCCGCTGCGACATCACCATCAGCGCCAGCCAAGCTGCCAGCTTCGCCCGCACCTGCCACCTCAACGCCGCCAAATACGACGGCGCCCTGCTCCTGGCCGTCTGCAGCGCCGAGCTCGACGACCACGCCGCAGTGGTCCTCGACGGCATCCGCGACTCCTCACCGAGGCCGGCATCACCGTCCGCCGCCGCTCACCACCCGCGACGTCACCGCCGCCGGTACCTGGATCGACCCCGACACCGGAGCCACCGGAACCACCTACCCCTACACCGACTCGCTGCTGACCGCGCAGCGCATCCACGACGGCGCGATCCTCACCGCCCGCCGCGAGGACCTCGTGCGCGAGTTCGACCCCATCACCCCGCCCCGCCGTCGCCGTCGGAGACCACGCCGTCCTGGTCTCCACCACCATGGAGGACATCACCGACGCTCTCACCGGAGCCAGCCGCTACATCAGCGCCACCCTGTCCACCCGCGCCGGCATCCTCATCACCAGCCACCCCGCCCTCCGCGACGCAATGCTGCACCTCGCCCTCGACCACGAGCGTGCCGCCACCAACGTGTGGACCCACATCGCCCGCCAACTGCGCGGGCGGCCCCGCACCGAAGCGCTCACCATCGCCGCAGTCTGCTACTGCCTAATCAACGACACCGTCCGCGCCGGAATCGCCGCCGACATCGCCATCACCGAGGCCACCGACGCCGGCGACGAACCGCCCACCCTGGCCGCCATGCTCCTGGCCGCCCTCGAATCGGGCATCGAGCCCGCCCTGATCCGCCGCGTCCTCACCGACACCCACCCCGGCACCTAACCGGCACCCACCCGGCCGGTGTCCGCGCAGGGTGCGGGCATCGGCTGGTGTGGTGTCTTCCGGTCCGTGGTCGCCGGCGCACTAGGTGCGACCGGCGGATGCCCGCCTGCGGCGGGCGTAGTCCGTAGCCCCTCACCTTTAACCGTTCAGCTGGGTCGCCCAGTGTGACCGACGAGGCCCCGTCACGCGCAACCCACACCCGCGCCGAACTCCGCAGGCCGAGTGACCTTTTCGGCCCTATCAAGCTCGCTGCCGCTCGCGGGCCGAAAACCCTGCTCCGCTCGTCGCGGCCTCTTCGAGGTTGCGCGCGCCACCCCGCCGGTCCCCTGCACCCCAGCGCTAACCGGCGCAGCAAACACCGCAGACGAACGGAGAACAACCATGACCCTCGCCGCCAACCCCTGGGCCGTCACCGACCACGACCCCACCAGCAACCTCAACGCCGGTCCCAGCACCACGGCGGTGCTGGCCTACGCCCGCGCCGACATCCACTCCGCCGTGGCCGCCGCCGACGACCCGCACCGCCGCCGCCAATACGCCCTGTCGGCCCGCGACAACGCCGTCACCGTCCTGCTCGCCGGCGACGCCAGCCCCGACGAGCTCCGCCACGCCGAGTACTACCTGGCCGACGCCGAAGCCTTCATCGCCGCCACCGCCCCGACCCACTAGGGCGCCACCGACCCACCCGGGACTGCGCGGGCCGGGGTGCACCGCACACCCAGCACCGCACATCACCGACCGCACATCACCGACCGCACATCACCCTCAGCGCACACCGCGCCCCGTGAAAGGACTGCCATGACGCACACCGACACCCTCAACACCTTGAGCGCACTGCGCACCGCGCTCATCGAGCGCACCGAACCAACCGCCGACCTCGCCGAGCGCACCGCCGTCGTGCTCACCGGCGCGCACGCGCGCCACCTCGCCGGCGTCGCCGACCGCCACGAAGCCCGCGCCGCGGCGCTCTACGAGCGCATCGCCACGCACCTGGGGCCGCGGCCGATCGCCGCAGCGGCCTACGTGCTCGCCGCCCAATGCGCCTTCCTGGCCGCCGACTACCGCCTCACCGCGGCCCTGCTCGCCGCCGCCGAAACTCATGCCGCCCGCCACGGCGGCGACGTGCCGCCACTGGCCCGACTGCTCAAACTCGACCACCGCGTCAGCGCCCACACCACACCCTGACCCCAGACACCAAAAGAGCCGGCACCCTGTCCTCGTGACAGACTGTCCTTCCTCCGGCCTCCGGCCCGCTGCCCGCGCAAAACCTGCCTCTTCCAGCCCACCGCCTTCCACCGCCGCCAGCGCCGCCTTTCTTGCCCATCTTCACCCCTCACCCCTTGCCACTGCCACGCCAGTCCGCCCCGACCCGCTGCCACGCCCGCATCGACCGCCAGGTCGCCCACGCTTCGCGGCGCCGCCGGCCTGCCCTTCACCCCTCACAAGCCCACTCACCTCCACTTCGTCCCCCACACCCCAACTCTTTCCATCCCCCTCACCCTAAGCCCGCCCCTCACCACACACTGGCACCAATTCCTCACCACCTCCCCCTTGCAGCACACCCACTCCGCCTCCGCTCCGCTCCTACCCAACAGACTTCCGGCACATTGGCACAAGTTGTGCAATACTCGGCTTCGGGCGCTGGCGCGCCCGAACCCCGGCCGCCTGGCGGCGGCCTGTCCGGCTTGGTGAGGTGGTCTGGTGGCGGTGCGACCGTGCTGACGATCTCGCGGCTGAGTCGCTGGAGCATCGGCTACTACAACGACACCGCCAATCAGGCCCGGCAAGCCTCGATGGACCGTCAGGCCGCCGGCGGCGGCCTGGGCGAGTACTACTCCGAAGGCGACACCCGGGTCCCGACCTGGGTCGTGGTCGGCGACAAAGCCACCGTCGGTGAGGCCACCGGACTCGACGGCGCCGCGCTCGACGGCGGCTTTGCTGACACCGAGGTAGCGGCACGGTGGCTCGACGACGGCGTGACGCCCAACGGGGAGGCCGGACGGGCGTTCGGAACCAACGGAGTGCACGGGTTTGACCTGATGTTCGCCGCGCCCAAGAGTGTGTCGCTGCTGCGGTCGCTGACCGACGACGTGGCCGAAAAGGTCATGCAGAACGCCCACGTCAAAGCAGTCGAAGCCGCGATGACCTACCTGCACGAACATGCCGGGTACACGCGGGTGCACAACCCGCTGACCAGCAACAAAGACCTCCAGCGGCTGCCCGGGCTGGTCGCGATCGCCTACCAGCACGAGACGAGCCGCTGCGGGGACCCGCACCTGCACACCCACGTCATCGTCCCGAATCACCAGGTCAGAGCTGATGGGCGGCTGGTGTCGATCGACTCCAAGTCGCTTTATCACGAAGCCAAAGCCGCCGGGATCATCTACCAAGCCACGCTGCGCCACGAGTTGCACGCCGAGCGGGGCTTCGAATGGCAGCCCGTCGACGAGCATTCCGGCATGGCCGAGATCGCCGGCGTCACCGCGGCGAGCATCAAGGCGTGGTCGCAGCGGTCGACGCGGCTGCGGGAATGGGCCAAAGACAACCTGGTCGTCGTCGACGGTGAGCCGACCGCCGCGCAGTTGGCGACCGCGCAGAAAGCCACCCGGCCCACCAAACCCGAGCAGCTCGCCTGGGACGAACTCAAAGCAATGTGGCGCGCCGACGCGCGCGGTCTGGATCTGGACCGCGACGCGTTTCGCCGCGCGCGAGGCGCGCACAGGCGCGCACTCCCTGACCGAGCGCGCATCGCGCACATGGCAGCGCGCATCGACAAGGCCGCGTTCACGCGCGCCGACATGGTGGAGATCGTCGGCGCGCAGCTGCCCGTCGGCGCGGTCGGGGAACCGCGCGCGCTCATCGAAGCGTTCGTCGACGACGTCGGTGTGCGCATCAGCGCGCCGCGCGAAGCGCACCACCGCGAGGGCACGAGAAGTACACCGTCGACGCCATCATGCTCGAGGAGTCCCGAATCCTCGACATGGTTGATACCTCCGACAACCGCAGTCGACTCGATGTGCGCGCCGATCTCGGGACCTCTCCGCCGACCAAGAGCGCGCCATCCGCAACATCGCCGTCTCCCCGTTTCTGGTGCAGCCATTGCAGGCCCCGGCCGGTGCTGGCAAAACTCACTCACTGAAAGCGTTGCGCGCCGCGCGCCGGGCGAACAAAGAAGTGCTCGTGCTCGCGCCCACCGGCAAAGCCGTCGACGAAGCGATGCAGGAGGAAGCCGGCGACCGCGGCCTGACCGTGGCCAAGGCGCTCAAACTCATCGAGGACAACAATCTGGCCATCGACCGGCGCACCGTGGTCGTCGTCGACGAAGCCTCCATGGTCGGCACCCCCGAGCTGAAGAAACTGCTGTCGGCCGCGGTGGCCGGGCGCGCGAAGATGGTGCTCGTCGGGGACCCTACCAGCTGGCGCCGGTGAAAGCCCGCGGCGGCATGTTCGAGCATCTCTGCGGGGACCTGCCCTGGTCGCAGCGCCTGGGCGAAGTGTGGCGGATGCGCAGCGCCGAGGAGCGCGACGCCTCCCTGGCGTTGCGGTCCGGGCACGGCAATCGCCTGCGCAAGGCGGTCGGCTGGTATCGCAGTCACGGCCGCCTGCACACCGGCGACCCGATCGCGATGGCCAAAGACGCCGGCGATGCCTACCTGGCTGACCGGGCCGCCGGGAAAGACTCACTGATGGTCTGTGATTCCTGGGAGATGGCCGACGCGCTCAACCAGCGCGTTCACAACGCCCTCGTCGGCGACGGGCCGTCCGTGCGGGCCGCCCGCGACCAGCATCGCCGTCGGCGACATCATCATCAGCCGCGAAAACGACATCAGCATCCCCGTGCACCCCGGGGCCGAGCACCCCGTCGGCCAGGCCGTCGACCAAGTACGTAACGGCAACCGGTGGCGCGTGGCCGGCATCGACGAAAAGACCAATCGGGTGGCCGCCGAACGGCTCACCGACAAAGCGCGCGTCGTCTTCGACGGCGACTACCTGCGCCAGAACGTCACCCTCGGCTACGCGGTGACCGTGCACTCCGCCCAGGGAGTCACCGTGGGCAACAAAACCACTCCCGGTGTGTGCCACTCCATCCTGGCCGACACCTCCAGCCGAGCCATGGCCTATGTCGGCATGACCCGCGCCAAAGACGAAAACCATGCCTACGTCTACCAACGGATCAGCGGCGAAGCCGACCACGAACACTCACGCCTGGTCGCCGGGGCTGACATTCACGTCCTGCGGCGCGGCAACAAATGGGCTGCCGCCCACCACTTCCGCACCATCCTGGCCAACGACGACCGGCCCGCACCATGCACGCCGAAGCTGAACGCACCGAACGTGACCTACTCCCCCAACCCGTCAGCGACCTGCTGATCGCCCAAGAGCAGCGCCGCAGCGCCCGCAGCGCGGTATGGCGCGAACACAGCGCCGCCGGCCGGGCCGCGGCCGCGTACCAGCGGATGGCCACCGTCGCCGAGACCGTCGCCGAACGCGACCGTGACCGGGGGCGCGACATCGACGGCCTCGAACTCTGATCTGCTGACGCACAGTGCCACCCACGCGCGATAGCGTCAGAACCTGACCGGTTGCTGCGGGGAGCCAGCGGCCAACGACGCAAGGAGTGCACCAGGTGAAGATCACGACCGTGTTGGCGACAACCGCAGCGGCCGCCGGGATCGGTGTCTTGAGCGCACCAATCGCGCTGGCCGACAACCCCACTCGAACCTGGTGACGTTGGGCCAGCCAGCCGAACTGATCAACGGGTCGGTGGTGCAGGCCTGGACGATCAGCGGGCTCAAGCCCAGCAGCGACGTCATCCCCTGGCATGTTCGCGGAGCGCTGTGGAAGCCACCGCCACCAACACGGCGGTCGCGGGCACCGTTCAGCCCATCGTGTCCGACCTCAACGCGCGGGCCCGCAACGGCGACACCTACCGAACGTTGTTCCTGGTCGCCACCCCTCAGGGAGTCAACCCGGCCGCGCTCGCCCAAGGGCAGCAGACCTCAGGGAAAATCTACTTCGACGTGACCGGCGCCCAGCCCGACAGCGTCGTCTACAACGACGGTGGCCGCGACCTCGCGGTCTGGCTGACCCGCCGCCCGCACCGCCAGCCCGCGGCCGGCGGTCGACTACCGGGGAACCCCCAGTGTCAGCTCGCCAGCGCAAGATACCGAAGCCGCCCCGGCGGCGGTCCCGCCGGCAGCCGAAACGCCCATGACGCCCGCACCCGCCAGCGTGGGCACACCACTGACCCCGGCAGTGTCGGTACACCCTGCCCACCGGCAGCGCGGGAACTCCCCGCCGACCGGCGACGCCGTAGCCCCGGCGGCACCCCAGCCCCAGCGGGTAGCCCATCGGTCACGACAACCCCGACATCAGCACAGGAACCCCGCTGCCGGCCGAGACCCCCGCACCCGCCACCGCCGCCGCTCCCGCGCCGACCGCGCCGACCGCGACGCCCGCGGGTAGCGCCGGCACCCCCCGCGCCCGAGGTAGCTCCGGCCGCCGGTGCGGGAACGCCGGCGGCGCCGGTCACCACCACGCCGGTACCGATGCCTGATCGGTCAGAAGACGCGGTGGCGCATCTGTTTGGTGTAGTCGGTGACGCGCTGCAGCGCGCCGACAGGCGATTGACCCGCCGAACAAGCCCGCCTGCAGCGGCGGCCAGTCGTCACCGGCGGCGTTCACCTCAGCCAGCACCGCGCCGTAGCGGCTGTCCTCCAGGCGGACGGTGTGGCTGGCGTCGGTGACGAACAAACCCAGCCACGGCTCGGTGAATACGCGGTCCTGCGCCATCTGGTCGGCCACGACGAGGAGAACATGATCTCGGTCTCGTCGAACAGCTCGCCGTAGCGCGTCAGACCGTAGAGGCCGGCGATGCGGTTGCAGCGCGTCGAACAGGTACGACGAGGCGACAAACGGCGGCTTACGCCGTCGATGCTGGGCGATGTCGCCCAGCAGGTGCTCAATTCCGCGTCGTCGCTGGCGACTTGGGCCGCCAGCGTCAACGCCAAGCTGTCGTCGCGCGACAGCGCCTCCCACGGGCCCACCCTCTCGATCACCGTCACCCGCAAATTGGGGTGCGTGAGAGACCACGGCACGGTGGCGTCGGTGGT